>JAUWSR010000205.1 GCA_030609975.1 Acidobacteriota bacterium
AGTTTTTTCATCTTCCTTCCAATGAATCCGATATTTTAGCACAAGAACACGTTCTGTGAAAGTGCAGATAAAGGAAAAATTCCCTGTACTGTATTTTCTGATTGACTGGGGAAACTCCACAATATATAGTAGTCTATATCCTGATTAAAGGCAGATTTTAAACAATCGACATGGTCCGAGATGAGCTGGCATGATTCTTTATTAGCACGTGCTCGTAAAACTGCAAGCCGAAGACAGCGTATCTATGACCTTGATCCTTCTCCGGATGTATCCGACATCTTGGCCCGAGACGAAACGGATTTAACCATCCCCAATTCGTTCCGGTTGCTTGCCTTCATTCTTTTCAGCTCCCCGCTGCGTAAGATAAAGCTCTTATGGCAGAACCTAGCGGATCAGGACACTCCAAAACGGATTCACCAGATCGAGCTGCTGGCTCAAGAACTGCGGTCTCAACTTGGTGAGTCCTCTCGTGTAGTCACACGCTTTTTTGAACGCAGGAATTACAGTCGAGACCTCGCTCGTGTCCCCGCCCTGATGGAAAAACTCATTTACCGCACAACGCCCTATCTAGTGGTACAACCGCAGGATGAGCGTGACATCTCCCGGATCTTGGCCTTTTGCAGCTCCAAAGGCCTATCCGTTTTCCCACGAGGCGCGGCCTCATTCGCTTTCGGCGGTGCCGTCCCCACCCAAAATGGAGTTGTGGTGGATCTTTCACCTATGATGGCGATTATCGAGGTTGATCCCGAAAGCCAAACTGTTCGCGTGCAGCCGGGTGCCCGCTGGGCAGATGTCGCCGCACAACTTGAGCTTCAAGACTTGGCACCCAAAAGCTCTCCCACCAGCCGCTTTTCCACCGTGGCAGGATGGATCTCCACAGGAGGGATGGGACTGGACAGTTATGCCTTCGGGAATGTAAGTCATGCAGTAGCCGAAGTCCGTGTGGCACGAGCCGACGGACAGATTGAGATATTGAGCATGCAGGATGATTCGCTCCGCTATCTTTTTGGGACCGAAGGACAGTTCGGGATCCTGACCGAGGTCACACTTCGAGTTCGACCAAAGCCTGAACACAGCAGTCCACTTTTACTTACGTTTGATACGCCCGCCCATGCTATTGAATCGATCACAAGCCTAAACACAAGCGGCCACCAGCCCACACATGTGGTTTTCTTTGATAAGGCCTTTATGCAGAAAGAAAATATCCTTTTTAGGGAACACACCCATTTGTCTGATCCGATCGTGCCCGAAAAGGACACTGTCCTCCTTCACTTCGAGGACTCAGAAGGCAAGGAAAAATATTTATCCTCGTTAAACGGCAATTCTCAACAGATCTTGGAAAATCGAGTGGCCTCACGATATCTTTGGTCAGATCGGTATTTTCCTCTCAAAGCTCAACGCCTGAGCCGCGGGCTCTTAGGCTCGGAGGTTGTCCTGCCTTCAGACGAGATTCCGCGCTACATAAAAAAGGTCCAAAAACTCGGGCGCCATTTCAAGATCTCACCTACGGCTGAAGTGATCGTTTGCCGCGAGGATGAAGGCTACACCTACCTTGTGATCATAGCTTTCAATTGTGACTATTCCCGCTCGCTGCACTATGCTCTTAGTCTCCTTTTTATCCAGCTCTTAGTCAGATTAGCGGTTCGACGGGGCGGCCACCCCTATGGGATCGGTATTTGGAACACGCCCTTTGTTAAAAGCAAATTTGCAGACGGTCAACTTTCCCGCTTTAAGCAAAAAAAGGAAGAGACAGATCCGCAAGCAGTACTGAGCCCCAATAAGTTTTTCAAGATCAAAGGACGTTTTTTTAGTATCCCGGCTCTGGCTCTACAGCCGCAGATCTTCCGGGCAATTTTGGCAGTTTGCCATTTTGGAGCACCGGTTCTAGGACTTGTTGCCAAGCTCACAGCTCCAGAACAAACAGAACACTGGAAAGTCCCGGGTGCAGATGATGAACAAGGGAAACGCCTTTTGTTTGAGTGTTCTCAGCGCTGCACCTCATGCGGCGCCTGTATCTCTGTTTGTCCGGCTTACCACATCACACAAGACGAACTGGTGACCGGCCGGACAAAACTGCGGATGGCGGAGACCATGATAAGTGAGGGTCCGCTGCAGCAGGCAGAGGCTTTTGCCCCTTTTCAGTGCCTGCACTGTGGGTTGTGCGAGGAGGTCTGCCAAACCCGTTTGCCCCTGCGTGACTGCTATCTCGTGCTCGAAGACTGGGTTGAAAAACGCTTCGGTTCTCCCACAGAAACAGTAGCGAGCTTTCTGGAACGATTGGATCAGAATCGGGAATTTATCAACAATGTTTTCGGCCTTGATATACCGGACTGGTCTCCGGAGGAAAAAATATCTCGAGTACCGCTCGTGGAACGTTCTCAAGAAGGAGAGGGTGCATGAGTCGTTTAAGACATCTCTCACCCCACCCCACTTCTTCACGTTACCCCATATTAACCCCTTATCGGATCCTGCGAAATGATCTCTGTATCAACTGCGGCACCTGCATCGAAGCCTGTATCTATGACTGTCATTTGCGCTCCGAAGAGGATCCACGAATCCTGGCCGACCCGAAGGAAAACTGCTGTCGCAACTGTTTTGCCTGCATCAACCGCTGTCCCCGAAATGCGCTAAGTATGCAGTTAAGCGAGGAATTTCTCAAGCTGGGAGACAGCACATACACACCTGAACGCATCCAGTCTATCCTAGAACAGGCGGAGACCGGCAAGATCCCTGTCAGCGGAGCCGGATACAGGGGGTACTTTGCCGGTGGCTATTACGATAATATCTGGACGGATATGTCTGAGATCGTACGCCCCACTCGAGACGGGATCCACGGTCGGGAGCACATTTCAACGACGGTCACACTGGGGAGAATGCTGCGTGACCTGCGGGAAATGATATTTGATGGCAGGGGAAACTTAAAATCTCTCATTCCACTCAACCGCGAGATCCCGATCCCCATTATTTTTGGTTTGTTGCCGTTCGATCCAGGAAAAACAGCCCTTACGTCTCTAGCTCTGGCAGCCAGTAAACTTACCTCCTATTTAACCGTACCCGCCGTCCAGGCCAGCGAGGAACTGAGGGAATACTACAGTCATCTGTTGATCCGGCTAAAGCCTTACGAAATAGAACGCTATCGAAAAATCATTGAATGGGCGACCATTGTGGAGTTTGACCTCGACGGAGATCCCATAGCGGACATCGCCCGTGCGCGTGAGATCAATTCCAACGTGCTCACGATCATCCATATCCCTGTAGCCAAAAGGGTCGAACACAAGATCTTAGAACTGGCAAGCAAGGGGGCAGAGACCCTCCACCTGAGCGCGGACATACATGGGAAGGGAGAAGACGGGATCACACTGCTGGAATCTCTCCATACCGCACATACATTGCTGGTGGAAGAGGGGCTTCGGGACAGAATCACCATTGTGGCTTCAGGTGGGATAGCCGCGGCTGAACACATCCCCAAAACCATCATCCTGGGCGCTGATGCCATCGTGTTGGATGTTCCCCTTTTGATCGCCATGGATGCCGTAAAATGGGGCCCTGATAAAAATGGGAACCCCAAGCCCTACCCCAAAGGGATCGAAGAGCTTGACCCCCGTTGGGGCGCGTCCCGGATCATCAATCTCATGCTCTCCTGGCGGGATCAACTGCTGGAAATCTTGGGGGCCATGGGGCTCCGAGATGTTAGGAGGCTGCGGGGAGAAACCGGACGCGCCATGTTTGCAGATCAAGAAGGACGGACCTTCGCTGAGCGCCTAAAACAGATGCCTGTTACTGACTCCACACAGGTCCCGGACAGGCCTCGGGCGAAGGAAGAAGAGCCACTTCCTCAAATCAAAGCCAAGCCCGTGCCGGACCGATTTGCCCAAAAACAGGGGGGGAACTGGCGCATAAACGTAGATCGTGGCCGCTGCACCAATTGTTGCCTATGCGTCGAGAGCTGCCGGTACTTGGTGCACCGACGGACCGATGGAAAACTCAGCCTGGAGGAACCGGTCCACAGACGATGCATCGGTCTGAGCTGTAAAGAGAACGATTGGTGCTGTGTCAATGTGTGCCCTTGGGATGCCTTGGAGATCTGTGAAGATCCAACAGATACCGTCCTGGGCGATCCCCGCTGGACGCCTCCTCTATTGAGAGAAACCTATGGCCTTGCCAGAGAAGGGCGGCTGCCAAACCTAGAACCTATGGAATTGATCGGAGCCTCAGGAGGAGGATTTGATACGCTGCGCCTGCCCCTCGCGCAGCCCGGAGTCCAACCCATCGAAGGACCGGTGGATCTGTCCCTCTCTCTTAACAGGCGGGGATACGGCCCCCAGGTGGATATTCCTCTCCCCATTTACGGTGGCGGGATGTCCTATGGCTCCATTTCTCTCAATGTCATGTTAGGCCGAGCTATGGCTGCCCAAAAGATCGGCTCCTTTACCTGCACCGGCGAGGGAGGTTATCCGGACGAGCTGATTCCTTACGCAGACCACATCATCACACAGGTAGCCACAGGACTGTTCGGCGTCCGTGAAGAAACCATTCTACGTTCACGCATGCTCGAGCTCAAGTATGCTCAGGGAGCAAAACCGGGACTGGGAGGACACTTGCTGGGTGAAAAAAACACCCCGGAAGTGGCAGCTATGCGAGAAGCTGTCCCTGGGACCAACCTGTTTTCGCCCTTCCCCTTTCACAGCGTCTATTCGGTAGAGGATCACAAGAAACATGTGGATTGGATCCGATCCATACACCCTGATGTCTTGGTGTCGGTGAAAGTCTCCACCCCTGCCGATGTGGATATGGTGGCGGTGGGGAGCTATTACGCTGGAGCAAACGTCGTCCACCTGGATGGGGCCTACGGCGGTACTGGGGCTGCACCTGATATCGCAAAAAAGAATATCGCTATGCCCATTGAATACGCCATCGCTCAAACCCACGAGTTCCTGGTCAATGAGGGCATTCGGGACGAGGTGGTGCTGATCGCCAGTGGGGGGATCCGTACCGGAGAGGACATCCTCAAGGTGATCGCGTTGGGGGCGGACGGAGTCGTTATCGGCCCAGCTGAATTGGTGGCCATCGATTGTGTCCGCTGCGGCAACTGCGAACGCGATCGGGGGTGCCCCATCGGGATCGCCACGACCGATCCCGGACTAGCGCCACAGATGACCGCCGAATGGGTAAGTGATCGGATCTGCAACCTGTATAAGAGCATGGCACTTTACCTGGACCGGCGTCTGCGCGGTCTGGGGATGGACAGCATAGCAAAACTTAGAGGCCGTTGGGATCTGTTAGCATGAACTCAAAGGATTTAGCTACAAATATCGCGGGTGCGATCAAGCGGTCACGCCTCGACCTGGTCAAAGGACAAAGCCTCGAGAAAAAACGTGCGCTCGAGGGAGGCTGCGGCGTCATTGGGATCATTGGGACGGACAAACTGAGGGGAAACTGCAT
Organism: Acidobacteriota bacterium; assembly: GCA_030609975.1. GTDB lineage: Bacteria > Acidobacteriota > Aminicenantia > Aminicenantales > Aminicenantaceae > JAUWSR01. Next base: position 5,443 of record JAUWSR010000205.1, read on the forward strand.
TATCCGCCCCTGTGAACAGATGCGCAACCGAGGCAACGGCAAGGGGGGCGGGGTGGCGGCCGTCGGTTTATTCGACGACTACCAAGACCATTATGCACTTCACATCTCCTTCCTGGATGAGCACGTCAGAACACAGGTCGAGAAGGAATTCGTAGAATCGGTATTTGATGTCACCCATGCTGAAAAACAGGTAAGCGTGGACGATTATCGAGAAACCGGATTGGAAGTCAAGCCTCCCCTTGTCTGGCGCTATTTTGTACGGGTCCAACCGGAAAAGTTGGAAACCTTCGCCAAGCAAAACAACCTCCCGGAAATATCGGCAGCTGAGGACGAATTTGTTTTTCAGAACAGTTTTCGCCTGAATGCCAAGTATTATGTAGGCCGCAAAGACCCTCAGGCTTTTGTCCTCTCCCATGGTCGGAATCTCATGATCCTGAAAGGCGTAGGCTATGCCGAGGAGATTGCCCGTTATTACCGCCTGGACGAAACCCAAGCTCACCTCTGGATCGGGCATCAGCGCTACCCCACCCGAGGAAGGGTGTGGCATCCGGGAGGGGCCCATCCCTTTATAGGCTTGCATGAAGCTCTTGTCCATAATGGTGACTTTGCCAATTACCACGCTGTCTGTGAATATCTGAGGCAGTGGGGAATCGTCCCTCAATTCATCACGGATACAGAGGTATCTGTGCTGCTGTTCGACCTGTATTCTCGAGTGTTGGGATATCCCCTGGAATTCGTAATCGAAGCCCTGGGGCCGACTCCCGATGGAGATTTTGAACGGTTGAGCAAACGCCGGCAGCGGATATACCGGGCGATCCAGTCGGCCCATCTGCACGGATCACCGGATGGGCCTTGGTTTTTCATCGTGGCGCGCGCCGATCCGGAATCGGGCGCCCCACAGCTTATCGGGATCACCGATGTGTCCATGCTCAGACCGCAAGTATTCTGCCTGCGTGAAGGCGATAAAAGCTTCGGGGCTATCGCCAGTGAGAAGCAGGCACTGGATGCTTTCTTTGAAGAGATCTCATCCCAAGACCCCAGCGTACCGCCCATGGCAGACAGGTACTGGGCCGCACGCGGAGGCAGTTGTACAGACGGAGGCGCCTTTGTCTTTACATTGAAGAAGGAGAACGGTCACAGCAGCCTGGATGTTCGGGATAAATTCGGAAAACAGATCAGCAAACATGCTTCTCCGGCAGGTCCCATTAAAAAAGAGTCTCCTCCCATCCCATTCAGGAAAAAGTTCAAGGGTACATCCGCAGAACTTATCAAAGCCCTGCAGGCGAATCAATATCAAGCGTTCGAATCAGGAACAAATAAATTGATCCGAGAGGAAGGGAGAATCACAGCCCTCCAAACACTGACGATGCTGCGTGACTGGCGTTGGAATCCCGGTCAGGGACAGCGAGCTTTCCAGCTGGCTGCTATCGACCGTTCTATCCAAACAATTCTGGATTCGATTCCCGTTTCGGGAAAAAGGGATAAGGAAGGGATGGTTAGGATCGATGCGTCCAAGGCTTGGAACAGACCACTCCCTGAGTCCAAAGATGCTGCAGATATTCTTGTGATCGATGCCGGAGATTTTCCCAACGATGGACCGGAAGCGG
>JAUWSR010000284.1 GCA_030609975.1 Acidobacteriota bacterium
GAGGATCGTATGCTGATCGTAAAAGCCAAAAGTGGAGATTCCATTGCCTATGAATCTCTAGTGCGGAAATACCAAAAGAGCATTTATTATCTCTGTCATCGCATGACTGGAGCGCACCAATCCGCCGATGATCTATCTCAGGAAACCTTCATCAAAGCTTATATTTCTCTTCCCAAATTCAAAGAGGAGATGAATTTCTTTACCTGGATTCGGAAAATTGCCGTGAACAGCACCCTCAATTATCTCAAAGTCCGCAAACGGGAAAAACCCCTGGTGGAAAACCATGATTTTTCTGCCAACAATCCCGGTTCTTTTGCCACCGAGATGCCCCAGGAAAGACTCGAGAGAATCCGAATGGAAAAGAAATTCCAGGAGGCCCTGGATCTCCTGCCGGCGGACCAGAGAGCTATTTTTGTGCTGAGAGTGTTCGAGCATCAAAGCTATAAAGACATCGCGCAGACATTGAACATCCCTGAAGGTACGGTGATGTCGCGCCTGAGTCGAGCTCGGCAAAAACTCAGACAAGAAATGGCGGAATACCTGGAAGGGGGACGGCAATGAACCACGACAAGCTCCAAGCACTACTCAGCGCATACCTCGACAAAGAACTGGATGCCAAGCGGTTTTCGCTGGTGGAGGATCACCTGCAGGAATGTGGATCATGTCGCCGGGAACTGGCAGCACTGCAGCAGCTGGAAGAATTCTACCAAAATATTCCGCAGCCCACGACCAAGGAGGACTACTGGGAATCTCTACCATCTCGAATCCAGAACGGCATTCACGAAAAAATGCATACGGCCCCAAAACAGGAGGCCAAAATGTTTAAAGACTCGATCATAAAAGGAGACAAGAATACCGGGGTTAAGTTTTTGGTGTTTCCTTTGTCCTTGACCATCCATGCTGCTATCATGCTGACGATGGTCGTCCTTCCCTTGCTCAACACCGGGAACCTGCCCCAGGTCGAAATCTATAGTGCATTTCTTGCTCCTCCGCCACCTCCTCCGCCGCCTCCTCCCCCACCGGCCAAAAAACGCACACGCTCCAAACGCAGCACACGCATCAAGCCTGTACAAGCAAAAACCACGATCCAGCCTGGCCAACTGGTGGCTCCAGTGGAAATACCTGAAGAAATCGCTGAGGAAGAGCTCACCGATCTCGGAATCGAGGGTGGCGTGGAAGGCGGTGTTGAAGGTGGCATTGTTGGAGGAGTTTTAGGCGGCGTCGTAGGCGGTGTGCTCGGGGGCGTTGTGGGTGAAGTGGAAGCCCCGGTCCGAGCTGCCGGTGAGATCAAGGCACCCCATCTGATCAAACGGGTGGACCCACTCTATCCGGAGATCGCTCGTCAAGCGCGAGTTGAGGGTGTGGTTATCATCGAAGCCACGACCGACATATATGGACGTGTTCAGAGTGTGAAGATCCTGAGGTCTATTCCTCTGTTAGACCAGGCAGCAGTGGATGCGGTCCGCCAGTGGGTGTACGAGCCCATGTTGATTAATGGACGCCCGCGTGGTGTAATATTCACTGTGACCGTGACCTTCAAGCTCAGGTAACAGTAAAAAAGAAAGTCCATCCGGAAGATGGACCCTACATAGAGGGAGATAATATCATGCCATTGATCGAGATCCACATGCTGGAAGGGCGCTCGGATGAGCAAAAACGAGCGGTATTGGATGCAGTAACCGAGGCGGTACGGGATTCTTTAGGAGCCCCCCGCAATACTATACGTGTCTGGATTCAGGAGTTTTCTTCAAAAGAATACATGGTGGCGGGGCAGCTTTATTCGGATAAAAAGTAGCTGTTTACTTAACGACGCTGACACGGGCATCATGGGCGATTGTAAAATGGCCATCGATCAAGACCTGATCGCCCGGCTCTATCCCGCCGCCGGGATCATCCGTAGGAAGGACTTCTGCAAAGAACTCGTTTTCTAATCCCACCTCGATATATTTCCACTTGGCTCGATCCTCTTCAACCACAAACACCAGCTTCCGTCCGCTGCGTGTCAAAATGGCATCCTGGGGAACCAGCAGGCGATCGGGATAGATCTCCGCGGCGATCTCGACCTCAGCGTGCATCCCCGGTTTGATGGCTTCGCCGATATTGACCATTTCAATGATCACATTACAGGTTTTTTCTTCTGGGTTGACAATAGGACTTATAGCCTGAACCTCACCCTTGAATACCTGATCGGGATAAGCGCTGAATTTGAGGTCCACCTCCCGGCCGACCTTCATCTTTCCAATCTCGCTCTCGAGTACTTTGGCATGCACCTGCAGCCGGATGATATTTACCAGCGTAAAAAGTTCTGTCCCCGCAGACACATTCTCACCCGGCGAAACCTGGAGATTGGTAATGATCCCGGAGAAGGGAGCCTTTATCTTGGTTTTTTCCAAGGTCAAACGGGCCTGCTTCACTGCGATCTCAGCTTGTGTCAATCCCTGAGCAGCTTCCATGATCTCATCCTTTTTTGCCCCGGACTCGATCAACGTCACCTCTAGTTCCCGGCTCCGATTCTCATATTCCTCCTGAGAGATCATCCCTTTCTGGTATAACTCGCTGATCTGGTCATATTCCAGGAGTGCCGATTGGCCTTCAGCGTTGACAGCGCTACTGCCTTCTGTCAATCCAGCATAGCGCTTCTCCAATAGGAGCTTGGAAAGCGTCTCAAGACGATCGGCTTCATTCCGTTCTAAGCTTAATCGGTGTTCACGGTCATCAAGCTCAAGCAGGACAGCACCCTTTTTCACATGCTGGCTTTCTTTGACATTCATGCTAATGATCCTGCCGGTCACCTCGGCCTTCATGACTATATGCAATTTTGTGACGGCTTCGCCGGGGGATTTGAGGGTGATGATCAGATCTCCTCGCTGAACCGGGGCCACTTTGACCGGGAGTGGTGATTCAGTTGGCTTTTCCTCCGCTTCGGTTGAAGCTTGTGTCGAATCGCCCGAAGTGAGCAGGCCACCCTTTATAACAATGAAATAGGCACCTAATCCGAGCAGGATGACGGACAATGTTGCAGTCAGTACTTTCTTAGAAAAAACCATTTTTGTCCTCTTCGTTTTTAAGTTATACGCAGTTCACGCGATGGAAGTTTATCTCCAGCCTTAACTTTCTCGCTTTATACTAATAACGTTCCCAAGGGCCTATTTCGTTTCATTGTAGCTATGAACCGTTTCCTCGAGCCGGCTAAAAAATCCAGGCATGGCCGCAATCACCCGATGCCAACTGGGTATCAAGTTGGCACGTGAGGGATGGGTCCAAAACATCTCTCCGGCTTTGCGGATACCCTGAGTAAAGGCCTCGACAGCAGTGGATTCCATGTGGCGATCGAACTTCAAGCAGTTTATAGCGGCATCATTCTCGTAACGGATGATGGAATCATGAGCCATACGCATATAGATACTGCTCAGGGATTTAAAGAATCCCTCAGAAAACTCGACACCTTCCAAGGCCAAAGTCTGGAAGGTCGATTTGGTGATATCGATCGTCATTTTGAGGATCCCCCTCCGGGGATCATTGGGGCTGAGGGGTTGATGTTTGTGCTCGTAGGAATCCGCGATATCCACCTGACAGACCCGATTGAGAGTGACGCTGCGGTAGACCTCGGCCAGGGTCCCAATCTCCAATCCCCAATCGCTGGGGATGCGCATGGCCATGGCCAGGTCTCGCCTCATGGCGATCTCGCCGGCCAGGGCATACCGGAAGCTGTCGATATATACCAAAAAGGGAAGATAGCCCAAAGTCTTTTGCAGCGCCCGGATAAAAGGAGTAAAAAACAAGCGCGTCGCCCGCCCGTGCATCTTATCCGTTACCCGGCTGTAATATCCCTTGCAGAATTCATATTCATGATGGGGAGTGGCCACGGGATAACACAGCCGTGCCAACAGCATCCGATCATAGTTGACGATATCACAATCATGCACGACGATAACCCGGCTTTTACCCCCAGCCAGCACATAACCTAGAGAGATCCAGACCGCCCTCCCTTTCCCGGCATCTCCTGGAGAAAGCTCGTTTTTTATGAGAAGCTGGTACAGCTTTTTCATCCGGGGGCCATCATTCCAGATGATGGTCAACTTTTTCACAGATTTGAACGCCTCTTTGATCTCCATATACTGATTCAGAGTACACCTATCCAGGCACAGAACGATCTCATTCAAGTAGTTGACCTTCTTCAACGTGTTCATGATGTTGGGCAGCGCACCGCTCTGGAACTCGCGGTAAAGCGACGGTAAAACCAGAGCGATCGGCCGGATACGGGAAAACTCCTTCAGCTGCTTCTCCAGGTTGCATACCTGGGCCGTCCCGAGATTATGAAACGTTGTAATCACACCGTTTTGAAAAAAATCTGACATGCCTGTCCCCTTTCATATACAAACACATACTAATGAATATTCCCCCTGCCTGTCAATCTCGATTAAGGGGCGGGAGAATGAGGCCATGACCGGTATACACGATTCATTCAGCTGATGATATATTTTAAAATAAAAAGTGCCGAAAACAGATAGATGATCCAATGCACCTGTTTTCCCCTGCCCGTGACGATCTTCAGAACTTAATAGGAAATGAAGCCAAAAGCGATCCCCTCGGTAATACTGAGTGTCAGGGTCATGAAGAGGATGGTCAAAAAGGCGGGGATGGCTTCCGTGATATCTTCCCACTCGATCCGCCGTACACACTTCATCATC
>JAUWSR010000119.1 GCA_030609975.1 Acidobacteriota bacterium
CCTCCGCTTCTCAAGACAAAATTGTGATCATAGCCGCCGGCAACCTCGGCGATCCTTTCGCCAATGGTATGGGTTGAGGTGAAATCAAAGGGCGAATCTTTTACGCTGCGAAGCTCACCCGTGGGGATGAGCCCCCCATCGACGGGAGTGTATTGGTCGGCATTCAGCGTCAATTCATGGCCTAAGATATCACTCTCGCCCTGACCAGCCAGGCACCAGTAGCTGTGCTGGGTCAGATTGACCGGAGTAGCCTTATCCGTAGTGGCCTCATAGGAGAATTTCAGCTCATTATCTTCTGTCAAGGTGTATACCATTGTGCAAGCCAGGTTTCCCGGATAGCCTTCTTCCCCATCCGGGCTGAGATAGCTCAGTTTTACTCCCACGGCATTTTCTTGTCTGACAGCCTCTGCTTCCCACACGACCTTGTCAAAACCCTTGACCCCGCCATGGAGATGATTTTCATCGTTATTGGTTGCCAGGGTGTATTCCTCACTGTCGAGGGTAAAACGACCTTTAGCGATTCGGTTTCCATAGCGGCCTACAACCGCTCCAAAATAGGGGGTTGTCTCTAAATAGCCGTCTAATGTTTCATATCCCAAAGTGATGTCAGCAAGGTTTCCATCTTTGTCAGGGACCTCGAGCGAGACCAGGATGGCTCCATAAGAAGTGATCTTAGCCTTCATTCCGTGGGAGTTCGTCAGCGTAAAAAGCATGACCTCGGTGCCGTTGGGCATTCGGCCAAATACTTCCTGTTGAATATCCATTTTTTGTCTTCCTTCCATTGGAACCGTCTCCTGTTCTGCAGCCGGATCCGGACGGCATGACAGGCAGGTGAAAGTGAATAAAACAAGACAGATTCCAAAATAAAAAGTCCAAGGCCTTCCGATCATCTTGGGCTCCTTTTTTTCATGGTAAAAGCGGAATCACTTTATTAACAACCAACATCTTTGTCAAGCCGGAGGCAGATCTTCTTTTTTTAGCAAAATATAATTTGCGGCAGCGACTAATATCTGATATATTAGATATCAATAAGCATCCTATATGAGAGAGCTTTATCGGACAAAAATATGGAATCAGGCATGCTCTTCGACATCAAACATTATGCCATCCACGATGGCCCCGGGATCCGGACCACTTTATTCTTCAAAGGCTGCCCCCTGAACTGTTGGTGGTGCCACAATCCCGAGGGGATCAGCCCGGAACCGGAACTCATGTTCAAACCCAACCGCTGCCTCCCGGAGTGCAGTCTCTGTGTGCAACGCTGCCCCAAAAATGCCTTGGCCAAGAACAACGGTCTCCTGTTTATCGAAACATCCCAATGCCGGTTGGTTGGAGAGTGTGCAAAGATCTGTCCCACGCTCGCCCTGGAGAAAATCGGTTATAAACTGACGGTGGCAGAGGCCATGGCAGTCGTCGAAAAGGACCGTATTTTTCAGGAAACATCCAACGGGGGGGTCACTTTTTCCGGTGGCGAACCCCTGATGCAGCCTGAATTCCTGGAGGCTCTCCTGGACGCCTGCAGGCAAAGGGGCATTCACACCATCGTCGACACCTCAGGGCATGCACCTTATGAAATTCTGGAAAGGATTCGGAAAAAAGTCGATCTGTTCTTCTACGATCTTAAGCTTATGGATGAGAACAAACACCGAGAGGAGACGGGCATTTCCAACAGACTTATCCTGGACAATCTGAACAAACTGGCCCAAACCGGAAGCAAGATCCAGATCCGTATCCCCCTCATCCCCGAGGTCAATACCTCTCAAGAGGAGATAGCCGCCATGGCTGAATTTATCTCCTCGCTCCCCGGTATTGAAGAAATCAGCCTCCTCCCCTATCATAAAATGGGAGGACAAAAATATGAAAACCTGAACCGTCCCCAGCCCCACTCACAAGCCCAAGCTCCTTCGGAAGAGGTCATCAGGGAAATTCAGTCTCAGCTTGAGCCGTATGGTTTCAGGATTAAAATTGGAGGTTAGACATGAATTCAAGGATACAAAAACTCAAACAGCAAAGCTTGGACACCAAGCCATCGATCTCATCGGAGCGGGCTGAACTGCTGACCGAATTTTATAACAGCGACCAGTCCAAAGGGCTTTCGACTCAAGTGAAAAGAGCCATGGGCTTTAAACATATCTTAGAGAACAAAGCCATCTGCTTCAATGAAGGAGAACTGATCGTGGGAGAGAGAGGACCATCTCCCTCAGCCTGTCCTACCTACCCGGAGATCACCGTTCACAGCCGCAAAGATTTCGAGATCTTGAATACACGCGAGAAGACATCCTACTCCGTTGAAGAATCCACTATCAAGACATACGAGGACAAGATTTTACCCTATTGGAAAGGGGACTCCATCCGTGATCGTTTATTCAATCAGGTTTCTGAAGCCTGGAAAGAATCGTTTGCAGCCGGTGTTTTCACGGAATTCATGGAGCAGCGGGCACCGGGTCACACCGTCCTGGGCGGCAACATCTACCAAAAGGGCATGCTCGATTTCAAGGCGGACATCCAGCGCAGCTTGGAAGGTCTGGACTTTTTAAACGACCCCGATGCCTACGACAAGCGGGAAGAGCTCAAAGCCATGGATATCGCTGCCGAGGCGCTGATCCGTTTGGCGGAACGACACAGAGAAAAGGCCCGGGACCTGGCAGCCCAAGAATCCGATCCGGAGCGAAAACAAGAGCTGGAAAAAATCGCAGACGTTTGTGCTTGGATCCCAGCGAACGCTCCCCGGGATTTTTGGGAAGCACTCCAGTACTACTGGTTCGTCCACCTGGGAGTCATTACTGAGCTCAATGGTTGGGACTCGTTTAATCCCGGGAGGCTGGACCAGCATCTTAATCCCTTCTATCAGAAAGGCCTGGAGAATGGCACCCTCACTGAGGAAAAAGCCCGTGAGCTGCTGCAGGCGTTTTGGGTAAAGTTTAACAATCAACCTGCACCCCCCAAGGTCGGCGTTACCGCTGAGGAAAGCGGAACCTACACCGATTTTGCCTTGATCAACATCGGCGGTGTCAAGCCGGATGGTTCAGACGCGATCAACGAACTCTCCTACCTGATCCTGGACGTCATTGAGGAGATGCGCATCCTGCAGCCGAGCTCTATGGTTCAGATCAGCAAGAAGAATCCCGACCGTTTCCTGAAACGTGCTCTCCAGGTTGTAAAGACCGGATTCGGACAGCCCTCTATCTTTAACACCGATGCCATCGTGCAGGAATTGGTCCGACAGGGAAAATCCGTCGAAGACGCCCGCAACGGCGGCGCCAGCGGTTGTGTCGAGGCAGGAGCGTTCGGTAAGGAAAACTACACCCTCACGGGTTACTTCAACATGACCAAAGTTTTGGAGATAACACTCCACAACGGGGTCGATCCGCTCACCGGCAAAAAGCTTGGAGTGGAAACCGGCGATCCGCGTAATTTTTCCTCCCTTGAAGAACTTCTGGACGCATTCCAAACACAGATCCGGCACTTTGTGGACATCAAGATCGAAGGCAACAGTATCATCGAGCGCCTTTATGCCGAGTACATCCCTGCTCCCTTCCTGTCGCTTTTGATCGATGATTGTATCGCCAAGGGAAAAGACTATCACGACGGCGGACCCCGCTATAACACCACCTACATCCAAGGCGTGGGATTGGGCACGATCTCAGACTCACTGGTCAGCATCAAGCACAACGTGTTCGATGAAAAAAATCTCAACATGACAGAGCTCCTTAAAGCACTCGACAAAGATTTTAAGGATCAGGAGATCCTGCGGCAGCAGTTCTTGAACAAAACCCCCAAATACGGAAATGACGACGACTATGCCGATGATGTCATGCGCTCCATATTTGAGATCTATTATGCCGCCGTAGACGGCCGCCCCAACACCAAGGGCGGCACCTACCGCATCAACCTGCTCCCCACCACGGTGCATGTGTATTTCGGCCGCATGCTGGGGGCTACAGCAGATGGAAGAAAGGCTCACCAGCCGCTTTCCGAAGGCATTTCTCCGGTTCAGGGATCGGACCGCACCGGCCCCACGGCTGTGATCAAATCCGCAGCCAAGATCGATCACATCCGCACTGGCGGCACGCTTCTCAACCAGAAATTCAATCCCCAACTCCTGGAGGATGAGGAAGGCATCACCAACCTATCCCATCTGGTGCGATCCTACTTCAGTATGGACGGACACCACATTCAGATGAACGTCGTCACGGCCGATACACTCCGAAAAGCCCAGAACAACCCCGAACAGCACCGCGATCTGATCGTGCGCGTAGCCGGTTACAGCGACTATTTTTGTGACCTGAATGCGGATCTACAGAACGAGATCATCGCCCGTACCGAACACCAGGACATCTGACACGCGCTAGATCCAAGATTTGGCCCGTTAAGGATAACGGGCCCAACCGCACATTTTGATGTTTTGAGCACGAATTGATATATTAGGTCATTCTTAGAAGGCGAGCGGATCATGTCAGACATCAACGATAAAGCCAGAAAACTGATCGAAGAATTTAAGGGTGGAGAGTGATAATGCGTGAGATCCTGTTTGATTTTGGACGCCAGCAGATTCCGATCCAGGTCCCCGACCAAGCCGATATCCTGCGTATGGGCAAGGCGGAAGCTCTGGCAAATCCCGAAACGAAGATACGCGATGCTCTCCGAAATCCTATCGGATGTCCTTCCTTAGCCCAGATCATTCGGCAAAAGCTCCAAGAAAAATCCCACGCACAAGCTGTAGTGGTTATTTCGGACGACACACGGCCGGTTCCCTATACAGGAGAAGCAGGCATTCTCTTTCCTCTGATCGAAGAAATGCTCCACGCCGGCCTGAATGTTTCTCAGATCAGCATACTGGTGGCCACCGGAACCCATCACGCTATGAGCGAACAAACCCTTCGGGAGCTGTTGGATCCCAGGGTCCTGGCGCTCAACCTCCCCATCTATAACCACGACTGCCGCGACCGATCTCAACTCATATCTGTTGGAAAAACCGAGATCGGAGGTGAGATCTTTCTGAACCGGCATTATATCCAAAGTGATATCAAGATCCTCACTGGATTGGTAGAGAGTCATTTTATGGCCGGGGCCTCCGGCGGCAGAAAATCCATCTGTACCGGCCTGCTGGCCGAAAGATCCATTCACATCCTACATGGTGCCTCCATACTGTCTTCCCCCCGGGCCGCAGACCTGGTTTTGGAAGGAAATCCTGTGCATGAAGAAGCACTGGAAGTGGCCAGGATGGCAGGCTGTGACTTCATCGTAAACGTCACCCTTGACGCAAACTACCAGCCCACAGGAATTTTCTGTGGCGATCTGGAAAAAGCTCACTTGGAAGCCGTTAACAAATTAAAGACCTATGCAGCCATCCCCTTTGAGCATCGCTACAACCTGGTGATCGGTCAATCGTGCTACGCTGGCATCAACCACTACCAGGCAGCTAAAGCCGCATTGGTATGTGCCGGTGTTCTGGAGCAAGAGGGGATTTGTATTCTGGCTACATCCCATCCCGATACCGATCCCATTGGCAGCCCCAACTACAAATCCATGATGAAGTTCTTGGGAGAATTGGGATCCGATTCCTTCCTGAAAACCATTCTAAATCCGGAGTGGACCTTTGTCCCCGATCAATGGGAAGCCCAGATGTGGACACGCCTTTTCAAAATCACTTCACCCGAAAACCTTTATTACTGCTCCTTGGATATTCAGGCATCCGATTTTGCCTGGCTTCCCGGAACCGACGCTCGAGATTTCGCACCAGGTGCAAAGGATCTGAAGGTCCTGGTTGAGGCGGCACTGGCCAAAGCTGTGGATCAACTCCAGGAAAGACTGGGAAAGCCGCCGAAGATCGCGGTGCTGCCGGATGGGCCTTATGGTATCCCCATAAACACCCCTTGACCGCCGGACTTAACAGAACTCCCCGGGACTGTTGACGCCGGCATTGTATTTTTATAACATGATGAAAGACAACCTGGATATTTCACGTTTTATGAAAAATTCAGGATATTCTTCGTCTAAAGAGGAGCACGTTATGCGAAAAAACCAACTTGTCTCAACCCTTTTGTTCACTTTGATCTTAATCGCCGGAACAACATCGCTTCAGGCTGCCCAGACCGAAGTTCCCAAGGCCGAACTCCCGGTGCTCCTCACGTCCTGTGGGCAGAGTCCCGGCGCCAATATGCTCAAAGCCATATTCATGCGCCTCAAGCTCCCGCACGAACCAAAAGCCTACGAACTGGTTGCCGCAGCTACCCCGGATGATCTCAAAGCGGCCCAGGATGCCGGCTCACCTTATAAAACCATGATCTTGGTGATGGGAGCCAGTTTGAAAGGCATGGGCGCTGCCGGCATCTCCATGGACGATGAACTGGACCGGGCCGCCCAACTGATCGAAGCCGCCCACGCCCAGGGGATCACTGTCATCGGTGCCCATATCGAAGGCATGAAAAGGAGGGCCCAGGGAGCGGATCCCGGAGACAACACCGATGAGCTCTGTATTGACGCAATTGCCCCTAAATCAGATTTCCTGATCATCCGGAAGGACGGCAATGAAGACGGCCGATTCTCGGCCATAGCTAAGGAGAAAAATATTCCTTTGGTTGAAGTCGAAAAGAATATGGAACTTTTTGAGGTATTGAAACAGATGTTTTCTAAATAAAGTTATAATTCTATCCATGTAAAGCGGATGAATTCTGACTAAATATATGAACATGGAAAAGATTCTGGAACTCATTACTCTCTCTAAGGCCCTGGGTGCAGCTCTATTTCTGGCTTCCATTTGGTTGATGACCATCATCATAAAGAAACAAAGACACAATCTTTTCCGCGGAATGCTGTTTTTTCTCTTTATGCTGCTGGCATTTCTCTATGTCACTGAAAGTGATAACAGCAACCTTACTCTGAACGGCCTCATCCATCAGTTCTTCCCAACCAAGCCCCTGGAACTCAACTATCGCACAGCTTCTTTTCAAAAATCCGACGGAACAAAAGAGATCGTTTATTATTTCGATGAACCCCGGCCCCGCTTGAAAGTCTCCCTGGATGACAAAGGCAAATATTCTCACATCACCAACCCAGAGTCTCTGAATCGAGTCCTGAGGCAGCTCGGTCTGCCCGAGGTCAAAACAGGCGCACGTGAGTTGGCTTCGATCACGGGCTCCCACCTACATGGTTCTATCTACCAATGGCGGAATTACCCCCACGGGCTTCTTACTGTGGAAAAAACCCGCTATCAGAACAGAGACGCCCTCGTGGCCTATGATTGTGTAGCCAAGATCTCCATATCTCCAGGATACTGAAAAACAGATCTTCCCAATGTCACTAGATAAGAGGGGTTGATTTCTCTCTATAATTGAAATAATCTAGGACATCAAGAAGCCCCTATGAGTATGGCAGCCACGGCGCAAATCGTCCTGATCGTGATGGTGATCACTTATATCACTATCCGGCTTTTCAAGATATCCACCGAGCTCGCCCTGTTTATTGCAGCTTTGGCAGGAGCCGTGGCCGGAGGCGCAGGCATCCCCGCCCGCCACATCGTCGAAGGAGCTTTCACCTATCTGGACATCATCCTGATCTTCATCACCGCAACTCTGTTTATGAACATTCTCAAGGAATCCGGAGGCGTGGCCTTTGTGGTACGGGGTTTACTGGCCAGGTTTCATCGGCACAAGGCCATACTTTTTGTACTGATCACTTTTCTGCTGCTCATTCCGGGAGCATTAACCGGTGCAGGAAGCGTCACCGTGCTCATAACCGGAGGTATGATCGCCACCGTGCTTCATTACATGGGAATACCCAAAGCAAAGGCTGCAGCCATCATTTTTATCCTGGCCGGTTTGAGTGCTGCGGCACCTCCGGTAAGTCTCTGGGCAATGCTGACCGCTGCCGGTGTCAACATGCCCTATGTGGGATTTTTCCTGCCCCTTTTGATCCCGTGTGTGGTCCTGTCACTGCTAACGATCTTTATCTTAGGCTGGAAAGCCAAAGCTGTCAATTTGGAGAAAGCCCTTGAGGAACTGCCTTTAGCTCCAGCGCGCATGAATTGGCAACGTGTGCTGCTGCCATTTTCAGTCTTTTTCCTCCTGGTTGCAGCCGGTCGGATCTGGCCCCATTCCCTCCCGATTATCGGCCTACCGTTGTTGTTCGTAGCAGCCGGGCTCAGTTCATTCCTGCTCTCTCCCATAAAACTCGACTTTTTTAAGATTTCACGTGAGACCGTGCAGCAGCTGCTTCCTCTCATTGGAACCCTGACCTGCGTGGGCATTCTGGTCCAGATCATGACGCTGACCGGTGCGCGCGGCTTGATCGCCATATCCATCGTGACGCTGCCGCTGACCGTGGTGCTGCTTTCGCTTTCTTTGGTCCTACCCATATCCGAGGCTGTACTGATGTGGGGAGCGGCCCCTGTATTGGGAGTCCCATTGGTGCTGCTCTTCAACACCATCGGTCTCAATCCCATCGTGGCTTTAGCCGGCATGAGTGTCATCTGGCCGCTGGGGGACGCGCTGCCACCCACCGCTATCATCGGACGCCTCACCCAAGACACCGTGGGATTGGAAGGGTCTTATGGACAATTGTTGAAACAATGCCTCATACCGGCAGTGATCATTATGGTGGCGGGAACTCTTTTGGTGATCTTCAGCAAGGAGTTGAGTTTTCTTACGCTCTTGTAACTTGAAAAAGGTTAGAACGAAATGAAGATATACACAGATCGGAGCAGAAGGAAGGAGGATCGAGGATGATCATCACGCTGCTTTACTATCTTTTGATCGCCTATATTGCGGTCTTGATCATCTGGAACCTGATCCGCAGCAAAAAATGGCAGGAGGAAATCCTGTATCTGATCATCCTGATGCCATTTATTTTGAGATTGTTCCGGTTGAAATAGAGATCCCGATGCTAAAGGATAAAGTCGCACTCTTTAGAAAGTTATTGTTCTTTATTCTTGGCGCCGCTCTCATGGGCGCTGCCGGTATCAGTTTCCACCACAGCCGCCATCTCCCCGAACCGGTGGTGCTGGGCCCCGGCGTCACGCAGGTCAAAAAACTCAGCGATTACTTCCAAGACCTCAAAGGCACGATCAATGACGCCAATGTCTATGTGCTGGAGGGGGAAAAGCCCGGAGGAGCCGTTCTCATCCTGGGCGGCACCCATCCGGAGGAACCTGCGGGACGCTTAACAGCCTGGATCTTCACTGAAAACGCCACGATCGAACAAGGGCGCCTTTTTGTGATCCTCTCTGCCAACCGCAGCGCCACCACCGCTACCCGTCTGGGCGGGGCCTATCCCCCGGACTACACCATCCCCACTCCTTGGGGGGGCCGCACTTTCCGGATGGGAGATCGATGGTCCAATCCTTTGGACCAATGGCCCGATCCTGAAGTCTATATCCACTATCCCAGCCGGCAGGAACTGGCTTATGTAGACATACGCAATCTCAACCGAACCTGGCCGGGCCGGGCTAATGGCACGCTTACCGAGAAGACCTGTTACGCCATGATCCAGCTCATCAAAGAGGAAAAAATCGATATTGCCATCGACCTGCACGAAGCAGAGCTTCAATATCCTGTGATCAGCACCATCGTCGCTCATGACAATGGCCAGGACTTGGCCGCCATGGCTTCCATGATGATATCGGGGATGGAAGGCTTTGATATCGGGATGGAAAATTCTCCCCATGCCCTGAGGGGATTGTCCCATCGGGAGATCGGCGATCACACCGAGGCCATCTCTCTCCTGCTGGAGGCCCCGGAGCCCATGCTGGATGCCACTCGCGGCCGGACCGACCGCAAACTTCTGCTCGAAGGCAAGGACGAGTTCGTGGTCAAGGCGGGCCAACACGGACTGCTTTTCGAGAGGATCGATGAGAATGGCTGGCCCATCGACAAACGTGTGGGGCGTCACTGCTCCTCCATCCTGCAGATCCCTGAGATCTGGAGCCAAGATTTTCCGGAACAAGCGATCCGTGTTTCCAACGTCCCCCGCTATGCAGAGATCCTTGAAAAGGGAACAGGCGCCTTCCTGCGGGATCCCTCCCAAGCTTCAGCAGACCGCATCCGCTACGAATGATCGCCCCCTATTCGCCCATGGTCTGCAATGTTAACGTGAGCCCAATTCCTAGTGGAAACTAGGTTTTTCCGAAGGGAGCATATCC
>JAUWSR010000251.1 GCA_030609975.1 Acidobacteriota bacterium
ATAATCATCATTAAATCAGCTGACTTGAGGTAAAATGATATGAAAAAAGTTTTGTTTCCCTTGGTTCTTATGATATGTCTCTTGATTCTCGCTTCCGCCATTATGCAGGCTGCCTCATCCTTAAAAAATGAGACGGAAAAACTGCACCAAGATGCTCTGGTATGGGATTGCCACAATGACCTGGCCTATCGTGTCCTCTATGAAGGCTTGGATATCGGGCATCGTCTGCCAGCCGGCCATGTGGACATTCCCCGGCTCCAGGAAGGCGGCGTCGATGTTCAAGTTGTAGCACTTTTCATACAGAACTTTAACTATCCCGGTCATGCCGCCGAGCAGACACGTCTATTGTTGGAGGCCATGAAAGCGGCAATTAAAAAGAATTCCGACACTGTAGAGCTCGCCCGCACCGGAGATGATATCGAGCGCATCGTGAAGTCCGGAAAGATCGCCATGCCTTTGGCTATAGAGGGCGGCCATGCCATTGAAGATGACATCGCCATCCTGCGCGAGTTTCACAGCAAGGGCGTCTCCTCTATGACGCTTACCCACAACATCCATCACGGTTGGGCAGACACCGCCGCGAAAAAGCCTCGCTGGCATGGATTGAATGATCTGGGCCGGGAAGTCATACGTGAAATGAACCGGTTGGGCATGGTCATTGATGTTTCTCATGTTTCGGATGAGACCTTTTTTGACGTCCTGGAAACCAGCGAAGACGCGGTCATCTTTTCCCATTCAGGCTGCCGCGCGTTAAATGAGCACCGGCGCAACGTCAGCGACGACATGCTGCGCGCATTGGCGAAAAATGGCGGAGTGATAGGTATCGTTTTCGAATTGAATTTTCTGTCTCACGAATATGCCCAGGCTACGCGGGAGCTGCGTGCCATTCATCGACCCTGGTTTGAAAAACTCCCGCCGATCGAAGATCTGGAATTGAGGAGCGCGATCGAGCACCTGCAGCAGGGTATCGCCTGGCCTTTGGAGAATAAGCCGACTATCGAAGACCTCCTCGATCATATCGATCACGCCGTCAAGATCGCCGGCGTGGACCATGTGGGGCTGGGCGCGGACATGTATCCAAGAACCCCTTCTCCGGTGGGGATCCGCGGTGCCCATGATTACCCCAATATCACAAATGGACTGAAGGAGCGGGGCTACTCGGACGATGACGTAAAGAAAATCATGGGCGGAAATTTTCTGCGAGTCTGGAAAACGGTTACATCCGAATAAAATCTATTTTTTTATCAGATTCTCTATGCTTGGAAGCAAGGCTTTGACAGCTGCTGCCTGGGGTGCATCCGGTGCCACCTCCAGGAATTTCTTAAAATTGTCCAGAGCCAATTGGTATTCTCCCTTGTTCAGATAGGCATATCCCAACTGACGGTAAGGAGGACCCCAATCCGCATTGATCTCGGAGGCCAGCTTGTAATATAAAATTCCGTTGTCTGTATCACCCTGTTTGAAATATATCTCACCGATCCTAAACGCCAGAGTTTCATCATCGGGCAATGATCCCTGAGCCTGTTTTAAATATTCCGCGGCCTTGTCGAAGTCCCCCTGTTTCAAGGAGGTTTCGCCCGCACTTGCCAGGGCCCGGGCGGCGCTTTCATCGCCTTCATAGGAGCCTTTTTCCTCTTGGACCTTTTCCAAAACCTTTTGAAAGGAGGCAAAGGCTTCGTCATACTGCTTCATTTCTTTGTAGCAGTTCCCGATATTGATGTACACCTGGTAGACACTCGGATTTTTCAAGGCGAACTCTTCAAAGATGGCCAAAGCGCCCGAGAAGAGACCTGCAGCAAAGAGCTCATTTCCTTCTTGAAGCAAGGATGAAGCGGCTTCGTCGTCGATCAGAGGGACATCTTCTGCAACCGTTTGCACCTTTTTCAGAACGAATTCAACTAGAGCATTTCTACCCATCTGACTGACTACCATGTTGTGATGAGTAGGCTCATACCCGTCCTTCATGGCCACGAACAGGAAATTCCCACTGCCCATTCCGCCAATGGCCCAATTGCCTTTATTGTCAGACTTATCATTAAATAGGACCTTAGATTCCAGGAATTCTGCAGTGATCTGCACGCCTTCAATGGGTTTCCCGGCTCTGTCCTTGACGGTCCCGCGAACACGACCTCTGCCCCGGCCTGCTTGCGCATGAAGATTGAAGGTCAAAGCCATAAGAACAATCATAATAAGGACATTCATAAATACATGTTTTTTTCGCATAATTCCTCCGAATAAATTCCTTTCCGTCCCAACAGTTTTACCATCATGAGCCATTGAAAAATATCCAATAAACTCATATAATATAATAGACTGAAATGCACCTCCGCTTCAAGTGGAAAGTTGTTGATTTGATTCATATTTACAGTGAAATAATGACAAAAAAGAACCGCAGGCTGTCTCCCTTGTTTTTGATCCTATTTATAGCCCTTTCACCCTCTCTTTGGGCCCAAACGAAAGCTAAACTCGCTGAGCTTCCGGATATGCACCGGCATTGGATCACAGAGGAGGTTAATTATATCATCACACCTGTTGAAAAAGATGTTTTTCTCGAACTGAAGAACAACCGTGAGAGAGAGCTTTTTATCAAGGCCTTTTGGAAAACCAGAGATCCCACCGTCGGAACCAAAGATAATGAATTTCGTGTGGAACATTACCGGCGGTTGGACCACGCCAATCGCAGATTTCGTGGGACCGGGCGACCGGGGTGGAAGACGGACAGAGGAAAAGTTTACATCATCTTGGGAGAACCCAAGGACCAGCGGAGTTATATCGGGAGTGATGCCTACTTTCCGGCCGAACAGTGGAACTATCAGGGGCTCACCGGCACCGATCTCCCGCAGGGCTTCCGCCTCCTGTTTTATCGAAAAAACCGAGTCGGAGATTACAGGTTGTATGATCCCGCTGCTGACGGACCTTGGAGTCTTCTGTCAAACTACAGAGGAAATCCGGGGGATTATTGGCAGTCCTATTATTATCTAAGTGACATCGAACCCGAGTTGGCACAGGTTTCGGTCTCCCTAATCCCTGGAGAAGCTCTCACGAATCTTCCATCCATGACCTCCGCCATTTTACTGCAAGATATCGATATCGCCGCTAGAAAAAGAATCGAGGACCGATATGCGCAGAAATTCATTGAGTTTAAAGATATCATCGAAGTCGAATACTCCACAAACTATATCGAGAGATAAGCTCTTATTCAGATCATTCAGGATCGATCCGGCATTTATTTTGTTCACTATTCCATACAGCCCTTCAATCTCTCTATGGGAAGTTTTGAAAACAGCATATACACCAATCTCGAATTCAATGGAATGGTCACAGATGATCAAGGAAATCCCATTTTCCAGTTCGAGAACACCGTCCCCTTAAAATTCAGCGAAGAGCAATTCAATCAAATGAGACACCGACCCTTCAGTTTTACAGATAAATTTCCCCTTATCCCTGGTGAGTACAAATTCTCGCTCATTGTGAAGAATGCCGTCTCCAAGGAATTCACCTCTTTCGACAGCACTATCAGGATACCCGCCAATATCTCATCACCTCAGATGAGCCCGCTATTATTGGGATTTAATGTCAGTAAACCATCATCTCAGAAGGATCTAAACAAGCCTTTTGTCATAGACGACGTGCAGCTATACAGCCAATCGTCCAACTCCTTTTTAACCAGAGACAATTTATTCATATACTTTCAAATTGCAGCTCTCCCCATAGATAAAAGAGAGAAAGCCGTCATTAACTATCGTATTTACAAGGATGACACAGAGGTTTATTCTGTTTCTTATCCTTTGGAAAAATATCAAGACGATCTTAACGTCATCGAGATGATCCCTCTGGAAAAATTCATTCCTGGGTATTACCGGATCAACGTGGCTTTGCTTGACGAGTCGCAGAACGAAATGACGAGCCACCGGGAGAATTTTGTGATACTGACAGCTCCTACGCTTCCTCGGCCTTGGGTCATTGGTCAATCGCTGATCGATTCCGGTGAAACCCTGGTTGCTTACTCATTGGGCAAACAGCTGCTCAATAAAAAGGAATATACAAACGCCCTCGTCTGGTTGGAGAAAGCCTATCACCAAAATCCAACTTTTCTCAGTTATGGACTTTATTTGGCTCAAGCCAACTACAATTTGGAGCGATATGAAGACACCTTGAAAATTTTAGCACCTTTGCTGGAGATGGGAAAAGATAATTTTGAATTCACTTTGCTCCAAGGACAATCCTATCAAGCCCTAGGCCAATTTGCAGAAGCCATAAAAGTGTTCGATTTGGCGCTGGATCAATTTGGCCTGAGTGTTTTGCTGCTAAATCCATTGGGAGAATGTTACTATCGCTTGGGAAATGTTAGGGAGGCTCTGGCCGCCTTTGAAAAATCACTTGGAATCGATCCCAGTCAGGAAGAGATCCAAGAACGCGTAGCTTCTTTGAAAAAGTAAGCTTGGGACTTAGTACATGATCCCGGACCCCAGAGGATAGCTTTCAGAGACCTTTATCGGGATCTTGCCCTGTGGGGAGATCTGGCCTTTTAACAGTTTTATAAAAGAATCGATATAAACGATCTGATTCCCATAAAAACCGCCCTCTCCATAACCCAGGACAAAAGCCGTGGCATCCTTCAGGTCTTCTGAGGGGAAAGGATTGCCATAGGATACAATGATCGTGGCCTGAGGCTTGAGCCGGATAATGCGCCGGATCAGGGCAAGATCTTGCTCCCTCAAAGGACCATTGTCGATGTATCTGATCCTGGGATTAAAGAGGGATACGACGACCGTGTCCGCCTTCCGTGCAGCGCTTAAGGCCTCTTGGTAAAGCCGTTCGGAAGTGTTCGGCTTGATGATGATGTTCGTTTCAACAGAAAAGGCCGCTTGCATTTTGGAAGATGCGACCGCAGGTGCGGCATCCTCTTCGTTTCTTTGAATGCAAAGATGGAAAACCTTACCGACCTGGGCTGTGTCCGAAGGAAAGTATCCATCGTTTTTCAGCAGCGTAAGCGACAGGTCCGCCACCTTTTGGACGAACTCCAGGTGCTCCTGGATCGCCACATGGGAAGATACTTTTTCCTCATCAACAAACCGGTTGCGGTGCAGATTAAGACGCGCCTTATAGTAGAGAAGTTTCTTGACTGAGTTGTTGATCTGCTCTTCCGGGATATCCCCCTTTCGAACCGCCTCGGCCAATCCCTGGATGGTTGCTTTGGCATCACTCGGCTTGAGGATAGCATCGTGTCCGGCTTTGATCGCCATCACACACGATTCCACGACTCCAAAACGGTCCATTACCTTTTCATACCACATGTCATCCGTGATCAATATGCCTTTAAAATCCAGTTTTTCCCGGAGCCAGTAAGTGGCCAACTGAGGCTCCACGCTCCCCGGAAGATCCGAACCTCCGGTAACGGAGGGTACGGCGATGTGATCGCTCATGATAAAAGCGACGCCGGCATCGATGGCCTGCTTAAAGGCGAAAAAATCCTCGTTCTCTACTCGGTCGGCCGGTTTGTTATTGGCGGTAAATTCCGTCCCGGGGATAAGATCCACATCTCCCCGCCCGGGAAAATGTTTCGCCGTGGCGTACATGGCATTGTCCTGATAGCCTTTTATGTAAGCCGCCGCTATTCGTCCCAGAAGATCGAGGTCTCCACCAAAAG
>JAUWSR010000188.1 GCA_030609975.1 Acidobacteriota bacterium
CAGGCCGAGGATTGGCATTTTCTAGCGCGACATAGATCACATTGGGTTCCTTAGCAAAGATATCCAAACCGATACGCCCGATTTTTCCGTCGGGAAGCCCGCCTCCCAGCCGTTTCCAGGTTTTGCCGCCGTCACGGCTTTTGTACACAGCGCTTTCCGGGCCTGCGGCTTCAAAATGCCAGGGAAACCTCTGCTTGTCATAGGCGGCCGCCAGCAATACGTCGGGATCCTGGGGATTCATGACCACATCGATCACACCCACTTTATCATTGATGTAGAGCACCTTGTCCCAGGTTGCTCCTCCGGCCTCAGTTTTGTACAATCCCCGTTCCTCATTAAAAGAGAAAAGATGTCCCATGGCTGCGACATATACGATATCCGGGTTCTGGGGGTGGATAACAATCCTCCCTATATGGTGGCTCTCCTTAAGTCCCATGTTTTGCCAGGTTTTGCCTCCATCCGTTGATTTGTACACGCCATCGCCCCAATAGGTGCTGCGGGCGTTGCTGGCCTCTCCGGTACCGACCCACACGATGTTGGAGTCTGAGGGAGCGACAGCGATGTCACCAATGCTATAGCTGCCCTGGTTATCAAAGACCGGCTCAAAGGTGGTCCCATTGTTAGTGGTTTTCCAGAGACCGCCGGTGGCAGCGGCGATGTAGAACGTATAAGGCTGGTCAAGAGGCACGGCAATATCTGCGATCCTGCCCCCCTGTTTGGTGGGGCCTATGTTTCGGTATTCAAATATCTTCAACAGATCCTCATCCACACTTGCTTGTTCCTGAGCCACCACCAAAGGACTGGTCAGCAGTAGTGATACGCTCACAATGATTCCCAATACAGAGATCTTTCTACACATGCTCCCTCCTCTCATTTTTCTGAATTTTTCTATTTTACGGGCGATCATTTCGCGTCGAAAGCGGCTCAAGCATCTCCGGGGTTCGCTCTCCTGAGATAAGGGTCTCTGAAGCCTTGACGACACCACGAATGATCTGAGTCATATCATCCACATCAATCGTCTCGTATTCATCGCCCGGCGTGTGCATCAGGGGATCGTTCGTGCTCTTTATGCCTGCTAAGGTATGAGCGACCACACCTTCGCGAGCAAAGGTGATGTTGTCGGATGCAAAAAACAAGCGGTCGGTGAGTTCGGATCCCTTACGCAGCCAGTAGGGACTGTCCCCGAGACTTTCCTGCATAATGCTTCCCAGATCCGATCGATCCCACCCGGTGAGGTAACAGAGGAGTTCCCCCTCTTCCCGGGATTTACCGATCATTTCAAAATTGATCACAGCTGCAATCTTATCAATCGGAAAAGGGAGATCTTTTACGATTTGTCGCGAACCGATCATACCTCGCTCCTCGGCTGCAAAAGTCACAAAGAGGAGCGAACGTTTGTTATTTCGGGTCTTGGCATAATAATGTGCCAGGGTGATAACGGCCGTGGTTCCGGTTGCATTATCGTTGGCCCCGTTGTAGATATTATCCTCTGCGTCTCCCCGAATGCCCACATGATCGTGATGGGCACCAAAGACCACATACTCATCCTTGAGTTGGGGATCCCGGCCCTCCAAATACCCTACGATGTTGGCCAGCTCAAATTTCTGAGGCTCAGCTTCGGGATCACGACGGTTTCGATAGGTATAGGTAAACTCGTGGCGATAAGCGGGAAATTCGGAAAAGACCTCGAGGCCCGCGCCTTTGAATTGTTCAGCGATATAATCTTCGGCCAGGCGTACATCTTCGGAAAATGAACCTCTGCCTTTGAGCTCATCCGAAGACAGAAAACGGATGTGACTGTCCACCTGTTCAAAACTGATAAGATCCTCGATCTTATCCCGCTTGGAACACAGGGCTGTGAATAAAATGAGCACTGCGACAAATGAGGCACGAAATATGATGCTTCTTTTGGTTGGGTGCATTGTGTTTGGCATGTGTGATTCCTTATTAAAAGAAAAATATTTATATCACGCATAATCTGAAGGGTCAAATTTAAGAATACAATCGGGGCCCAACTTGGAGCACTAGATATCATCACAACACCAGGCTTAAATGGTAATTATTAACCATTAAAACGAGTATTTAAGCCCTCAAATGGAAGTATCTTTCCTTGTAATTCTTTTAGAATCAACACTATCTCGGGGGCTGCCCCCAAATTCAAATTCTATTTAGTGGTGGGGAACTCGGCGATGCGGAGGTTGGTGCAGCCGTAGGGAATGAGAACAAGCTCGTGCAGATCACCGCTGGTGGAGACGGGGCTCCGGGGAAGCTCGCCAGCGGATCCGTTTTCCAGTTTCCAGGTATCTATTCTGATGCCCTTCACTCGCACGAAAACGGGAGCTCCCTCAGGGGAAAAAGGAAGGTCGCCTACCGGGAACTCCTCAAAGTTTAACTCTCCCAAGCCGGCTTCGTTCAGATCCAGGGCATAATTCCAGGGGGTGGTGGGATAAACCTCCCAGTCGGCATGCGGCAGCTCCCGATGGGGTTTGTCTTGGTTGACCCTTTTCCACTCCTCCCCTATTTTGAGCGCATAAACAAGCGGACCCCTCTCCAAAGTGAGGGCATTGTTATAGCGGCGGGTTGCTCGGGGCTTCATCGGGAAAACCAATTCGATCTCGCTGGTACCGCTCCACTCTCTCTCCAAGACATAAAACGCTCCGGCTTCAGGGCGCAGCGGCTGTGCTTCTCCGATATTTAGAGAGGCTTCCTCAGTCCACGAAGGAATCCGCAGGTGGAGAGGGAACCGCAGCGGCTCAGCGACCGTTACCCTAAATTGGATCTCCTCGCGGAAAGGATAATCCGTCACAACTTCGATCGTAACCGGAACGCCCTTGATATGTGTGGAGACTACATTGGGAGCATAGGCGACAGCGGCCAAACCTTCATCTTTGGTCTTCATCCACAGATGGGCGGCAAACTTGGGCCAACCCTGGCTGAGGTTGGAGGTGCAGCAGCCGAAGTTGGGCTCCAAACCATAGATATTGGACTCCGGCCCATTGGTGGTCCAGAGCCGATTCTCCCGGATACTGCACTCGACCTGATTGACCTGCTGGTCATACTGATGCGACCACATGTCGGGAGAAAAGGTCGCAGGCAGGGCGTTAAAAGTCACTTTTTCCAAACGGTCACCAAAATTAGCATCTCCCAAGATCGACAGCAACACATCCAAAGAGTACTGGTATTCCACCACAGCACACAGTTCCGTACCTTGAGAGGGATTCCTGCCTGCAAAACATTCATCGCCGCTGAAGATCCCCGCAGCCTGCCCGTGATACTTGTCCTGTTTGGCGATCATATCATAGACCATTTGGCGGTTGCTCTCTTCACCGGTCAAGCGCCACCACAGGGCAGGCGATTTGATAGCCATGGCATTGTTGACCACATGTCCCATGTACGTCCACTTCCCTTTATCCGTGACTCCGGTCAAAGGGAAACGCTTAAAAAAAGACTCCCAGTCAAATCCCTGAGCATGCAGTTTAACCGCCAGGTCCAGGAGCCAATCCTCTTGAGTTCGTTCGTACATCCAATAGATGCTGAGCAGGGACTCGAACCAGCGGAACTTTCCCCAATTGAAAAGCGGCCGCCTGTCGATATGATCCTCCACCCAACGTAGGGTTTTGCTCACGACTTCCGGAACCCGTTCATCCCCGGTCGCCTCAAAATATTGGATCAAGGGTTTGAGCACCAGGAATACAGCCCAGAGATCATATTGGGCCGTTTCTTTGGCAGGTGAGATCCATCCGGATTCATCCTGATTCCCTATGACCATATCCATATATCTTATGACTCTGTTCTTCAGTTCTTCATCGTCCAGAAGAAAGGCCAAGGGGACAGCGCCATCCAGCCAGTAAGGCGCTCGTTCCCAGGAGTCCGAATTCCCTCCGAACCAGGCACTGTCGCTTATATCCGGCCAGAACTCATCCAGATGCCCGCTGAGTCCATCGGCCTGAACTCGCAGCTGATTCATCAGCCATCCCGAAGGCTTGATCGCGCCCAAAGGCAAAGGTTCCATGTCGAGGGGCTGAAGGGAAAGATTGGGGTCTGACATTTCTACGCTCTCCTTACTCTTTGAAGGCTCACAAGCGGGAAAGGTTAGGGCTAAGCAAATGGATATAGTGCCCATAAAAATATGAAGTGGTCTTTGCATCTTTCCTCCTTCCAGTGCTCCTGCGATTAAACATTCCCATGCTCACCTGGTAGAATAGAGATTACCGCGGGAAGAGTCAAATGCAAACAATATCTCCTAAGGATTGAACTAAATCACGCTGTAATTCGTAATTATTGATATACGCCATGTACTGATGAGGAGGGACAGGATGGCCGCATTTCGTAAGATTTTAGCATTTTTTATTATCGTTCTCTTTGGTTTCCCCATTCTATTTGGAGTGATTTGGGCGGTGGGCTTGACTAAAGCTGCAGTTTCGCCCGAATTTGTATCCGAACTTCCCCAGGAGATCATAGCCGAGGTTCCTAAACTTACCGATGACCTATTTAGGGAGGCCCAGGACGAGCATATCATCCGGAATAAAAACACACGCGCCTGGTTCCGGGCCGCAGCAGAGACCGGAGTCTCTCCACGCGAGCTTATGGCAGAGATCGGCCTGCTCGCTTGGATGGAGGACGAGCTCTCACGGGGACTCGAAGAGCTCGGGGATGTTCTAAGAGGAAGAAGACGCCCTCGGGATATCACCATAAGCTTGATTCCGCTCCAAAACGCGCTCAGACATGGAGCCTTGGACCGCTATCTCGCAGCTGTCATGGAAAAGCTGCCCCTTTGTGACGCTCAGGGCTTGGAGGAATGGGCGGATGCCATCGATCGGGATCTTGACTGGTGGGAACTGCCGGCCTGCCGGCCCGATGTGCCCTTGGCTATGAGCATTCTGAGGGAGAAACGGTTGGAGGCCATTGAGGATATGGATGATGAGATCAACATCATGGAAAATGCCGAAGGCCCCCGCATTCCTTTTTCACAAATGATCACGGCTTTTTCGTATGGTTTGTTCTTCATTCCTGGTGTTTTACTTCTGATCGCAGCCCTTATCGCTGCCACTTCCCCTGGTGGGTTCTTCCGTTGGTTCGGAATGTCTATTCTCATCAGCAGCATTTTACCACTGCTGCTGGCTCTGTTGGTCCGGAACACCACGGCCTTGGCGCTTAAGTTCTATCCCTATGCGATGTGGGATTCAGGTACCAGCGAACTGGAAGAGTTGATCCTGGATAAGCTCATCTGGATCCCCCACGAGATCCTCCACCATCTGTTCACACCGGTTGTGACTATAGCCGGCTCGCTCTGTATATTGGGATTGGTGATCTTTGCAGTTTCTTTTCTCGTAGCCGGAGGCCAGAGACCTCAAACTCAGCAACGCACACCTGCGCCAAAGCCCACTCCGGCCCCCCAAGCAGACACAGAAACACCCGCTCCTTCCACAGCGCTTTCAAAAGAGATCCCGTCAGACACAAGGGAACCCTCAGAATCCGACGGATAGAGCGAATGTGTCTTCTATTTTTATTTTTACAATGCCGCCTATCCCTGTGTAAGGAAGTATCCCCATTTCGGCTAGAGAACCCCTGTCCATCCGAACCGCATAAGGGGTGAAGGACTCGCATCACGGAAATCAGGGTGCATATCATGGTCAATTATTCATACAGATAATGTGACGGCTCTGTTATAATCGGAGGCATGCGTCCCAAAGAACGAGTTTTGAAGGCTCTGCGGCATGAAGAGCCGGACAGGCCTCCCATCCATGCTACGGTTACGCCACAAGTGGGAGAGGCCTTAAACCGGAAACTCGGCATCGAAGACGACGGCCTCATCGATGCATTTTTCGGAAACCGGATCTCCTTCATAAAAGCTTTGCTGCAGATGGGAAACGACTGCGTGGGAGTGGGCGCCTGCACAGCTCCGGGATTCACGGCCCGAAAAAATCCGGACGGAAGCACTGTCGACGAATGGGGGATCACCGCCAGAAAAACCGGACTGTACGACGAAATGATCTCCCATCCTCTAGCAGAGATTGAAAGCGCTCAGGATCTTGCTTCTTTCCCCTTTCCCAATCCCTTAGCTGAGGGCCGATTCGACTGGGCCGAGGATACCATCAAGGCTTATGGAGATGAGTACGCCATTATCGGTGAACAGGAGTGCACCATCTTCGAACTATCTTGGTACCTGGTGGGACTGGAAAAATTCTTGCTCGACATGGCATTGGGAAATCCCTATGTGTTTGAACTTTTGGACCGAGTGATGGATTTCAGCCTCAAACAAGCCACCCGTCTGATCGATCTGGGAGTGGACATCATATTATTTGGAGATGACATGGGCGACCAAAACGGCATGATGATCTCGCCGGCCATGTGGCGGCGGGTGTTCAAGCCCCGCATGTTGCACGTCTTTCAAACCGTAAAAAAACTCAACCCGGAAATCCAGATCGCCTACCACAGCTGTGGCTCCATCCTGCCCATCATTCCCGACCTCATTGAGATCGGACTGGATATCCTGAATCCTCTCCAGCCCTTAGCTAAAGGCATGGACGCACAATTCCTTAAGACCACCTACGGTAAACAGCTTTCCTTTTACGGAGGGATCGATATCCAGAACCTGCTTCCTAAAGGCACGCCGCAGGAAGTCAGGCAGGTGGTCAAGGAAAAGACATCGATCCTGGGAAAGGGCGGCGGCTATATTGCGGCTCCGGCCCACAACCTCCAGCCGGACACCCCCCTGGAAAATATCTTCGCCATGTACGAGGCGATACGCAATTGATCATCGACAACCACACCAGAAGACCCAATTCATCGCAGATGGAGAAAAACCTATCCGGAGGAGTCACGCCTGTAGTGAAAAATTCTTGCAGGATCGTTTGCAAAGCCCTGACAAACACGTTCGCTGCTCCTCCGATGTATTTTAAAAATCAGTGACCGAGCTGTCCTCGGGAAGAACTTTTAGGATATACACGATGAAAGCCTCCCCTTTTCGAGTCACAGGCCGGATGAAATCTCGGGAAAGTTTGGTTATGGGAAAATCCTGAAATTCCGACAGCACCTGCACCTGCATCCCCCGCGCCTTGATGTTGTTCAATCCTGCCTCTGCAGTATACACGAACAAGGGAAAATTCTGGGAAGACACAATCTCATCCAAGGTCACATAGGGAACAACCCTATCCAGGTAGAAATCCAAGGATGCCGAGACCATACCTAAAGCAACGACTGGTTCCGCCTCCAGTTTTTCCGCCTTTAGAAATGCGGCGGCTTGGTTACCGGCCTGGTACGACAGCAGCTCTGGGAAAAAACCACGGTTCAACAGGAAATTGACCGCAAGCATAACCAGGGCACCCCCAAATACGATGCGTTTCAGGTAGGTTTTTTGGAGGACAAAAAGATAAAATAACAGCACTCCCGATACCAGTAAGATTAAAATCGTATCTACGCCTAGAAGCCTTGGTCTAAAGAGCACTATAAAATAGGCTGTCAGCAAAACCACCAGGCTCAAGACCA
>JAUWSR010000202.1 GCA_030609975.1 Acidobacteriota bacterium
CTGCGGATGGAACCTAGACGAAGTATACCTTGAGGGAATAGAATCTGGCGGAACCGACGATAATCTCCTTAATACGATGGCCGGAATGGCTAAAAGTATCGTGAATATCTATGAAAATCTACTCGGCTAAAAACAGGGAAACAGTGAACCATGTTACTTGAACTCAATCACATCGAAAAAAAGTTTGATCATCCCTCAGGAGAAGGGGAGATCCTCGTTCTCAAAGATATCTGTTTGGAGGTGCCAAAGGGCGAAGCGGTGGCTGTGATCGGTCCCTCAGGTTCGGGCAAAAGCACACTGTTGAATATCATCGGAGCCCTCGACAGTCCCTCTGCAGGTCTTGTGAAATTTGGAGGAAAGGATCTTGCCGGCCTGGGGAACATCGAGTTATCCGAGATAAGGAACCGGCAGATGGGCTTTGTTTTCCAGCTCCATCATCTCCTGCCTCAGTGTACAGTGTTGGAAAATGTGCTGATCCCCACCATACCTTTTTCTAAAGATCAGAAAAAGGGAGACGCAGAAGCCAGGGCCAAAAACCTGCTGGAGAAGGTGGGCCTCGAGGCGCATCTGGAACATTTCCCGGCTCAATTGTCCGGTGGAGAGATGCAGCGGGTGGCGGTCGTGAGGGCGCTCATCAACCAGCCCCTGCTTGTATTGGCGGATGAACCAACCGGCTCTCTCGACAGGGAATCTTCGGAGGCTTTGGGACAGCTGCTGGTCGATTTGAACAAAGAACAGGAAACGACTCTGATCGTTGTGACCCATTCACTCGAACTCGCCCGACTTTTGGACAAGGTGTATAAACTCCAGGATGGAAGCCTGGAAAAGGTATAAGATCATGAATTTATGGAGGCTTCTGCGCCGCAGCCTGACGTATTACCGCAAGACCCATGTATGGGTGGTCTTGGGAGCTGCGGTCAGCACAGCCATCTTGGTCGGCGCCTTGGTTATCGGGGATTCCGTGCGTTTAAGCCTGCGGCAGATCGTGTTCGACAGGTTGGGAGGCACGGAGTTTGCACTGACCTCGGGTGACCGTTTTTTTCGCACCCAGCTTGCCGATGAGGTTGCAGGGGAGTTGGAAACTCAAGCCGCGCCTATTCTGATCGCGCGCGGCATCGTGATCACTGAAGGGGGGCGACGCAGGTCGAACAACATCCAGGTTGTGGGCGTAGATACTCGCTTTGGAGAGATCGGTGGCAGCGCTGAGCTCTTCGGTTCGCTCACATCGGATGAGGCCCTGGTCAATCTGCCTCTGGCCTCAAAGATGGGCTTGGATGCGAACGATGAATTCCTCCTGCGCATGGAAAAGATCGATGCTGTGCCTAAGGATGCACCTTTGGCGCTGGAGTTGGATGCCACCTTTACCAAGCGGCTGAAGGTCAAGGCCGTAGTGCCTGACTCCCGGTTCGGACGGTTTAGCCTCAGGGCCGATCAGGTCGCACCTTTGACAGTGTTCTTGCCCCTGGATGTGCTGTCGCAAGAAATGGAACGGGAAAACAGGGCCAACGCCATGTTGATTGCAGCTAAAACCGAAAAATCCCTTGATCTGCAGACAGTCGAACAAGCGGTTTATCACAATTGGATCCTGGAAGATGCCGGATTGAAACTGGAGGTGCTGCCAGGAGATCAAGTCGTAGAACTCACATCGGATCGGATTTTTTTGGATTCTTCTGTGGGGGAAGCCGCTTTGACCGTTGCTGACAATGCCCGTTTCATACTGACCTATTTTGTCAATGAGATCCGTCTTGGAGACCGGGTGACTCCCTATTCTTTTATAGCCGCCCCGGGAGATTCTCATCTCCCTTCACCGATGGAGGAAGATGAGATGCTCATCAACACCTGGCTGGCTGCAGACCTCGAAGCAGGCATCGGTGATCAGGTTCGAATCAGCTATTATGTTCTTGGCTCCAGCCGGAATCTGATCGAATCCAGCTCAATCTTTCGTATCAAGGCTATTGTCCCTCTGGAGGGTCCTTTTGCGGATAAAAGCCTGCTCCCTGATTATCCGGGATTAGCAGAAGTGGAAAACACCAGAGATTGGCGGCCGGGAATACCCATCGACCTGGGGCTTATTCGTGATAAGGATGAGGACTACTGGTATAAACACCGTGGAACGCCTAAAGCTTTTATCACGTTTAAAGCGGCCCGGAAAATGTGGGCGAATCGTTTTGGCAATTCGACCGCCATCCGTTTTGAAGGCTGGGAAGCTGGTGAGCTCGAGAAAGACTTGCGGGGCCAGATAGATCCATCTCAGCTCGGATTTTCACTGCAAGAGGTGAGGCTTGAGGGACTTCGTGCTTCCGTGCAAGGCGTTGATTTCGCCCAGCTTTTTCTAGGCTTGAGTTTTTTTGTTATCCTGGCTGCTCTGCTCTTGACTGGGCTTTTATTCCTGTTCAATGTTGAGAAACGTTCCCAGGAGTGCGGCTTGCTCCTGGCTCTTGGTTTTTCAAAAAAGCAGGTAAAAAATCAAATCCTGGTTGAGGGAGCCGTACTCGTGGCCGCAGGGAGTCTTATCGGGGGTGTGCTAGGCATATTCTACAACCAGATATTGCTTTACGCTCTGAAAACAGTTTGGAAGGATGTTATTGGTACCTCTGTGCTCAATATCTATGTGAGGCCTGGTACCGTTTGTATGGGCATCGCCATCGGGATGATCGTTGCGGTCCTTACGATCTGGATCGTTGCACGCAGACAGGTCAAGCAGCCGGTCTCTGCCCTGCAGAAAGGATTGACTCGGATCGATTCGTTTTGGAAAAAAAGCCCTCGTAAGAGCCTTATCATCGGCATACTGAGCTTGGGCAGTGTGATCTTCATCCTGGCAATGACCGATTTTGACCGCGGAAGAGAGGCCTTTGCTTACTTCTTCACTTCTGGATTTTTGCTGTTGGTCAGTGGGATGGCTTTTATCCACTATTTCCTTTTCTGGTTGGGGAAAAAAACCCGCACCGTCCGTCTTAGCTTGTTCAATATCGGTGTCCGCAATAATGCACGACAGCGAGTGCGCAGCCTTACACTTATCGGACTAATGGCTTGCGGCCTTTTTATTGTGTTCACAGTAGGCGCTAATCGTCAAAATGTTCTGAAAGACGCAGAAAAACGTGGATCAGGAACCGGCGGCTTCGCACTGTTTGGTCAAAGCACAATGCCCATTTTGTATGACCTCAACACCGAAGAGGGGAAAGAGAAGTATGGTTTGGAAAATATGGATTTCCAGGATGTGAGCCTAGTCCAATTTCGAGTCAAAGAAGGGGATGATGCCAGTTGCTTAAATTTGAATCGAGTTTCCCTTCCTCAGTTGATCGGTGTAGATTCGGATGAACTCTCCCAAAGAGGTGCATTTACCTTTATGAAAACCATGGACGAGGTCGATCCTGAAGATCCCTGGTCGGTTCTGAACCAGAGTCTGCCCGATGGCGCAGTCCCAGCCATCGCGGATAATACCGTTATTGTGTGGGGCTTGGGGAAATCAGTTGGGGATACCCTTACCTATACGGATGAAAAAGGAGTGTCATTCCCAGTCCGGTTGGTAGGTGGCCTGGCCAACTCGGTCTTCCAGGGGAATATTATTATTTCGCAAGAGGTATTTATGCAAAAGTACCCATCGCTGAGCGGCTACCGGCTTTTTCTGGTCGATGCCCCCTTCGATAAAATGACTCGAATTTCCAAAGATATTACCTGGGCTCTGCAGGACCAGGGTTTGGATCTGACTCCCGCTTCCTCGCGCTTAGCGGAATTTAATCGCGTGGAAAATACCTATCTTTCTATTTTTATTATATTGGGGAGTTTCGGATTGATATTGGGGAGTGTCGGTATCGGCATTGTAGTCTGGCGCAACATCCGGGAACGCCGGGGAGAATTGGCTCTTCTGCAGGCTGTGGGTTTCAGCCGGAGGTCCATTCATGCGTTGATCCTTTCTGAGCATATGTTCTTAATGCTTACAGGGATATTGTTTGGTCTGGTGGCAGCCCTATTGTCCACGCTGCCGGCTTTGTTCACCCCCGGTTCTGAGATCCCTTTCATGACCATCCTGGTGTTACTGCTTCTGGTTGTGTTCAATGGAGGCATTTGGACTTTTTCCGCGGCCTTCCTTGCCACCACGGAAGATCTTATACCTGCCTTAAGAAATGAATAAAGCCGAGCAGGCTAAATGAGTTCAATTCTTCAACGAAATATAGTAAAATTATCAGATTAATAGTAAAAATAACCGCCCAGAGTGAACAGAGGAGAAGATAACATGAAAAGAGCTGCAGCCTACCTAACGTTGTTAATGTTCTTTTTTGCGAGCGTAGGAATGCTTCTGGCCGCTGACAATTGGCCGCATTGGAGAGGTCCCTCGCATAATGGGATCGTGGATTCAAAGACGGTTCCTACGACTTGGAGCTTGTCTGATAACATTAAATGGAAAACTCCCTTGCCTGCCTGGAGCGCGGCCACTCCGATTTTATGGGGAGACTATGTTTTTGTGACGTCTCCCTCCAAAGCCGAGCCAAAAGCCAAAGAACCAGAAGAAAAGCCTGCTGAACAACAGCAATCACGGAGGCGGCGTCGGGTCAGCATCGATCCCGGTGGTCCTGAACTGTTCCTGTACTGCATCTCGAAAAAAGATGGAAGCATTCTCTGGAAAAAGCTCCTGGATAACAAAAACGAGCTCCATCGCAAGCAGAACGATGCCACTCCCTCTCCTGTTACCGACGGCAAACATGTTTGGATCGTCACCGGAACCGGAGTGGTAGCTGCTTTTGATATGAACGGCAAGCAGGTTTGGAAAATGAATCTGCAGCAGGATTACGGCACGTTTGGTTTAAACTGGGGATATGCTTCATCGCCTTTGTTGTACCAGGGGAGCCTCATTATCGAGGTTCTGCACGGCATGAATACAGATGATCCTTCCTATATCATCTCTGTGAATGCTCTGACAGGAAAAGTGAACTGGAGGCAGGAGCGTCCCACCGATGCGCAAAGAGAATCCCCGGATGCGTACACCACTCCTGTGGTGCTCGAGTTTGGAGACCAGACCCAGATCGTGATCTCCGGCGCTGACTATGTGACCGGACACGATCCCAAAACCGGAAAGGAGATCTGGCGAGCGGCCGGCTTGAATCCCTTGAACCGTCCCAATTACCGTATTGTGGGAACCCCTATCATCAATGGCGATATCATTTACGCTCCTACCCGGAAAAAACCGCTGCTGGCGCTGAAAGTCGGGGGAAGCGGGGATATTTCTGAAAGCCACCTTCTCTGGAAATATGAGGGCTCGGGTGCTTCCGATGTGCCTTCCCCCATTTGTGATGGCAAATATTTCTACATAGTAGAGGATCGCGGATTGGTGACCTGTCTGGATGCCAAATCCGGTGCTGTGATCTATGAAGCACAGGCGACTCGAGAGGGGATTGTGAGTGCCTCTCCGATCATTGCCAACGGAAAGATGTACATCCTGAATGAAAATGGAATCACTACGATTGTTGCCACCGGTCCGGAATTTAAGATCCTGGGTACAAACGAGCTCGATGGGACTTACACCTTAGCATCCCCAGCCGTTTCCGGATCCCAGCTCTTCATCCGTACCTCGAGCCACATCTACTGCATCGAAGAATAACAATAAATGGGGACGGTCCTATTTTTCCAAAATAAATAGAACCGTCCCAATTATTTGGGAAGATTTGTAAAATAAAATCGTCTTAAATATAAAGGAGTTTTATATGAAAAAACTGTCTTTGACTTTGGGATTAATAGTATTTGCTGCCTTGATTTTGAGTGCGGCTGTTAACAACTCGGAATTTGAAAAGAACTGGCATCAGTGGCGCGGTCCTTACATGACAGGGTTATCTCCTAACGCAAACCCGGCTCTGGAATGGAGCGAGAGCAAGAATGTCAAATGGAAGATCGCAATTCCCGGCAAAGGTCATGCAACTCCGATTATTTGGGGAAATCAAATATTTGTACAGACAGCCATCCCGCATGAAAAGGAAGCTCCTCCTCCCAAGGAAAAGGAAGGTGAACAAGGCCGTCGCAGGGGGATGCCCTCAAGGAAAACGATGGTAAAACACAGTTTTGTTATATTATCCATCAACAAAGACGATGGAAAGATCCTCTGGCAGAAAATATTAAAAGAGGAAGTTCCTGAGGAAGCGACACACGACCTGGGGAGTTGGGCCTCCAATTCTCCCATCACCGACGGTGAGTTTGTCTATGCCTATTTTGGATCTCGTGGTTTGTTCTGTCTGGATCTGCAGGGTAATCTCAAATGGGAACGCGACTTCGGACAGATGTCAAAGCACATGGAATTCGGCGAAGGCAGCTCACCAACAGTATATGGGGACAACGTTATTGTTCTTTGGGACCATAACGGAGATTCCTTCCTCTATGTACTGGATAAAAAGACAGGCAAGGATGTCCACAAGATTGCACGGGATGAGAAAACGTCTTGGGCGACACCTCACGTGGTTGAAGTCGACGGGACGCCTCAGATCATAACCCTCGCCACCAGCCGAATGCGTAGCTATGACCTGGGCACCGGAGATTTGATCTGGGAATGCACCGGTATGACCTCGAACGTCATCCCTTCACCGCTGGTACAGGACGGGATCTTGTATGCCACAAGCGGCTTTCGCGGGAATGCTCTTATGGCCATAGACTTAGCAAAAGCAAAGGGGGATATAACCGACTCCGATGCCATTCTCTGGAAATACGACGGCAAAGAAACACCCTATACACCATCGGGGCTGCTTTATGAGGACAAACTGTATTTGCTGCGGGCCAATAACGGAGTCCTCAATTGTTTTGATATTAAAACCGGCGAGCCGATCTATAGCGGCCAACGGTTCGAAGGGATGGGCAATATCTTTACTTCCCCGGTCGGCGCCCAGAACCGCGTGTACATCCTGGGACAAAAGGGTATCACTTTTGTTGTCCAGCATGGACCTGAATTTAAGATCTTAGCCAAAAACATACTGGAGGACAGTTTCCACTCTTCCCCAGTCATCTTGGGAAACCGGATCTACTTGCGTGGATTCGAGCATCTTTACTGCATCGAAGAATAACAATTAGCCTGAACTATTCATAAATTTGACCGACACCGAGATATATATTCATTATAATCAACCTATTACTCAATTCATCTTGCAGCATTGTGATTGAAACATTTTCCAAAACTTTTTCTAAGAATAAGTC
>JAUWSR010000133.1 GCA_030609975.1 Acidobacteriota bacterium
ACCCAATCCCTGCATCCGCTGCAACGAAAAGATCAAATTCCAGGTATTCTGGGAGAAAGCAGCGAGTTTTAAGGCCGATTTTATGGCAACCGGACATCATGCCCGTATCGGTTTTGACGCCGGTTCAGATCGGTGGCTGCTGCTGAAGGGACAGGATGTTGGAAAGGATCAATCCTATTTTCTTTACACCCTTACCCAGGATCAGCTGGCTCGTACGCTCGTCCCTATCGGTGAACTGACAAAAGCCTAGGTCCGGAAGAAGGCACGCGAGCTTGATCTGCCTGTGGCCGAGCGGCCGGAAAGTCAGGAGATCTGTTTTATCCCTGACAACAATTATGTTGGATTTTTAGAGAAGCACATGCCTGAGGCTTTTTCACCCGGCACGATCGTCGATGCCGAGGGACATATCGTGGGAGAGCATGGAGGGATCCTTCGCTTCACCATCGGTCAGCGGAGAGGTCTGGGTATTGCAGCGCCCCATCCTCTTTACGTCCTGGAGATCCGGACCCTGGACCATACCGTTGTTGTAGGGGAGAACTCTTCCCTGTATCAGGCTCGGCTCAGAGCCAAGTTTTTGAATTGGATCTCACAACCCCTGCTGGATAAACCGCATGAGCTCGAGGCCAAAATCCGCTATAAGCACAAAGAGACTCCGTCCTCGGTATCTCCCTGTAAGGCTGACTGTGTGACCGTCGATTTCCAGAAACCCCAACGGGCGATCACTCCCGGACAATCCGTGGTTTTCTATGCAGGAGATGTGGTCGTAGGCGGTGGGATCATCGATGAGGTCATCCCTTAATATACATAGAGCTCGTCTATTTTCTCCTGGAATTTGAATAAAAAAGTCGTGCCGGGTTCTTTCTTTATCTCCACCGTACTTTTTAGCTGGTAAGACAGCATGTTTACAAGCTGCAGACCCAGAGATTCCGTGTTCTGGAGATCGACTTCAGGCGGGAGACCGATCCCGTTATCACTCACTATCATAGTGTAGGTCTTATCGGTATCCCCGGTAAAGCGGATGCGCAGCTCTCCTAGAGGAACATCGGCAGCCTTCCCCTTCTTTTTGGGGAAGGCGTGCTGCAGCGCATTGGAGATGAGTTCGTTCAGGATGAGTCCACAGGGGATCGCGGTATTGATATCCAAATGTATGTCCTCTGCTTGGATGTTCAACCGGATTTCTTGAGGATTGACTTTAAAAGTTTGAAACAGGTAGATGGCGAGATCGCGGATATAGAGGGAAAAATCGAGACGAGTAAGATCGCCCGACTGGTAGAGTTTCTCATGTATGAGCGCTAAGGCCCGTATGCGGGATTGTCCCTGTTTGAAGATCTGGCGGATCTTGGGATCGCGGATATAGCGTGACTGCAGGCTGAGCAGTGCTGAAACCACCTGCATATTGGTGTTCACGCGTTGGTGGATCTCTTTAAGAAGCTGTTCCTTATCTAGCAGGGATTTCTGAAGTTGTGCTTGCGCCTGCTTGTGTTCTGTGATGTCTCGTCCCAAAGCAATAGAGCCGGTAGGATCGCCCCGTTCGTTTACCAGGCTCCGTGAGTGCCAGGCGATCACGCGTTTCTGGCCGTCTTTCCGTTGGATGGTCGTCTCAAAATCCTCAACGCTTTCACCTCTCTGGATGATCGCGGCAGCTTTTTCCGTGATTTTTTGGCGGTAATCGGATTCGGGATAGAGCCACTCCCAGATTTTTGCGTGTCCGACCACCTCCTCAGTCGAGTATCCACTGATCCTTTCAGCAGCCTTGTTCCAGATCATTACCCGCGAACGCTCGTCCAAGACATTCAGCCACACATTGGCATTGACAATGATGCTCTCCAGATACTGGTTGAGCTTGTCGATCTCTTCCTGTGCCTTTTTTAATTTTACATATTCTTCTGACCTTTCCAGAGCGTTGGAGATGTGTTGCCCCAGATTTTCCACACTGGGGATAAACTCATCCGTCAGCTGGGAGGATATGGTGGCCAGAATCCCCACGAGGGAGGTGCGGCGTTTTAAAGGTGTGAGAATGATCAAGTCCTTTTCATAGCCGATGGCTGTAATGAAAATATCGGCCACTTTTGGAGGGAAAAGTTCGTGAGCCAGCTCCCTGGCCTGGATCCTTACCGTGCGCTTTTCTTGGATCACCTGCTTGAGGTATCGGGTGTTCTGCACCGAAACCCGGAAATTGTGGATATTCCTTTTCCCCGCCTTTTCTCCAGCCTGAATGATCTTGGGATCGATATCGGTTCCTGCAATACGCAACTGGCGGTTTTTGTCAGTTAAAAAGAAGATAACCATATCGTATTTTTTGGATTTGGCAAATTCTTTGGTGGCGATGGTTACGAGCTGTTCTTCATCCGGTATGCCGCGGATCTTGGCGGCCACGCGTCTTGTGAAATGGACGATCTCCAGCAGGTCTTCAATGCGTTTGGAATTGTCACTCATCAGCTTTTTCTTTCTTTGGGTTCTATCTCCTATTCTATTTTAAACCTGAATGCTTCTTCCGTAAAGACTTTACCTAACCTGAACTATTCATAAATTTGGCCGACACCGAGATATATTTTAATTATAATCGATCTATTACTCAATTCATCACGCAGCATTGTGATTGAAACATTTTCCAAAACTTTTTCTAAGAATAAGTCAGCCAAATTTACCTTCCAGGCGAGCTCTCCTTAATACCCGGGGGGGTGGGAGGTCGCTTCATTGTGGCCTGCTCGCGGTACGCTTAGTACAGCTTCACAGGCCACTGCCTCGCCGCTACAGCAACCTAGACTCGTGAATAATCCAGGCTTGTTGAAATGCAGGTGAATTCATATTCACCTTAAACTGTGTATGTAGTTGTCAGAAATGCTTCTTTGTTTGAGTTTTAACAGGGGAATTGATATTCTGGGTTGGTTTTTAGGGAAATCAAATGAAATTGTGCCATAATTCCGAGTTTCAGTTTTTATATAGCATCCTGCTTAAAAATCCGCAAAACGCCTTCCAGGATCAGGCTGGCATCAAATCCCAATGGAAAAGGCTTAATTACCTGGGGCCTCCGGACTTTGCTAGAGCTGAGGAGGAGTACCAGGGTTTTGTATCTCTTTTACAGAAATCGATTCCGGAGCTTCATTTTCTTCCGCAGGATGCAAACACCGGTCTGGATTCAATCTATGTTAGAGACTGTCTGCTGCTGACCGACCATGGTGCTGTTTTACTGAATATGGGCAAGGCGGAGCGCCGGGGCGAGCCTAAAGCTGCCGGCGAATATCTTTCATCGATCGGAATCCCGGTGCTGGGAGAGATTTCCGGTGAGGGTTGTGTGGAGGGAGGAGACGTCGTGATGTGGGATAGCCGGACCCTGCTGATCGGCCAAGGCTATCGTACCAATACCGATGGGATCCGGCAGCTGCGGGTGCTGCTTCAGGATCTTGTTGAGGAATTTATCGTTGTTCCTCTGCCGCATTGGCAGGGGCCACAGGATGTCCTGCACCTCATGTCATTTATCAGTCCGCTTGACCGGGATCTGGCTTTGGTCTATTCACCCCTGATGCCGGTCTTTTTTAGGGAATGGCTGCTCGCTCAGGCTGTTCAGCTGCTCGAAATCCCTGAAGGTGAGTATGCCGGTATGGGGGGGAATGTGTTGGCGGTTGCTCCCCGGGACTGTATCATGTTGGAGGGAAATCCCGCAACACGTGCTTTGTTGGAAAAGAATGGTGTTAAGGTTCGGTTGTATAAGGGAGAGGAAATCTCGCGAAAGGGAGCCGGCGGACCCACCTGTCTAACCAGGCCCCTGATCAGACGGGGCTGATTCCCAGCGTTAGGCCTTGTCTACGGCTTTCAGCTTGGAATGGATCGAAGCATCCTTATCTAAACGATGATCCACATTGAGGTCGATGTGGATGCGTTGGGCTCCCATATCCTTAAGTTTCTGGTGACAGGCTTCGATCACTGTGAACAGGGAGGAGAGGTCAGGTGCCTCGATGGCGGTATTCATTCCTCCGGTCTCATTCTTCAGTCCGGAAGCCTCGATAATTTTTATGACCTCTTTGACATAGCGGCTGACGGAAGCTCCTTCACTGGTGGGGAATATGGCGAGAGAGGCAATGATCATTGGTTATTATGTGGATTTGCCTTTGCGTTTTGCGGATTTTTGCCTTTTATGTATTTTTTCTGCCCGAACTATGAGGTCTTGCAGGGAGATACTCTCGAAGTAGTCCTTTAACATATTGCTGGCATGCTCCCACACCTCGTGGGTCGCACACTCGGACATCCGCTCGCAGTATTCATGATCTTCAACGCATTCTACGAGACAGCACGTTCCTTCCAGGGCCTGCAGGATCTCGTTTAGATAAATATCCTCAGGGTTGCGTGCCAAGATGTATCCTCCGCCGGCGCCGCGGATGCTTTTAACCAATTTGCTGATCTTGAGCGGGATGATGATCTGTTCCAAATAACGGATGGAAATATCTTCTTCTCTGGAGACATTTTTAAGGATCGTGGCCTTCGGGCCCTTTTTGTGATGTTGGGCGAGATTGAGCATGAGCCGTGTGCCGTAGCGTCCTTTGGTCGAAAGTCTTATCATAATCGCCTCCTGTAAATATAGGCCAACTAATGCCTGCAAATAATTTTAACGGATATTAGGGTGTATTTCAACCTAATTTTATAGAAATTATAAGATTTAATCGTCTTGGGAGTATGGTTCTGACTCGGGGCTTCCTCAAACTTGACACAAGAAGCCGAGGGAGATATTCTAAGTTTTCTTTTGATCGAACAACACGACGGACTCAAAAAAAGGACCCAAAAAAATGAAGAGCGAAGTATTACTCGGAGATGAGGCTGTCGCCCTTGGTGCCATACATGCCGGACTTTCGGGTGCCTACTCCTATCCGGGTACTCCGGCTTCAGAGATCATGGAGTATCTGCGCAGGGTACTGAATGAAGGGGGTTTCAAAGCGGCGTGGTGCATCAATGAAAAGGTGGCCTACGAAGAGGCCTTGGGTGTATCTTTTGCCGGCAAACGGGCTCTGGTTTCGATGAAACATGTCGGTCTGAATGTTGCTGCTGATCCCTTCATGAATTCCGCTCTCACGCGTATCGGAGGGGGATTGGTGGTGGTCGTAGCCGATGACCCCGGCATGCACAGTTCTCAGAATGAGCAGGACAGCCGCTTTTATGCCCAATACGCCCGGATCATGTGCTTGGAACCTGCAGACCATCAGGAGGCCTACGATATGACCCGGGCCGCTTTTGATATTTCCGAGCAGTGGAACATCCCGGTTATGCTCCGTTTGGTCACCCGGCTCTCTCACAGCCGTTCCCGAGTTCAGCCCCGTGAGACTCGAGCGCAAAACCAAATGAAATACGGTGAGCCGCGCGACTGGACTTTGCTCCCGGTCAATGCCCGGAGGCGCTTCAGCCGCCTCATGGAAAAACAGGATGAGTTTGTGAAAGCATCGGAAGAATCCGAATTCAACAGCTTGGACCTCAATGCTGATGACCGCTCCTTGGGCATCATCGCTTCCGGTATTGCATACAACTATGTGAGGGAAATAATAGGGGAAAGTAAAGCATCTCCTTCCTTGCTCAAGATCGCTTGCTACCCGCTGCCGCTCCGGCAGATAACCACGTTTTTCGATCACGTCGACAGCGTTCTGGTAGTGGAGGAAGGCTACCCTTTCATCGAAGGT
This sequence comes from Acidobacteriota bacterium, assembly GCA_030609975.1. Lineage (GTDB taxonomy): Bacteria > Acidobacteriota > Aminicenantia > Aminicenantales > Aminicenantaceae > JAUWSR01. The sequence goes on from JAUWSR010000133.1 coordinate 5,664, forward strand.
CAGCTCAAGGGGCTTTTTGGTATTCAGGAGAAGACTGTACACGGGAAATTGGATGGATCTCTGCCGATCACAGGTGAACTTCAGCCCCATCTGGTCCGGAAGGCTCTAAAACTGGATGCCTTGCCTCAAAAGGAGGCCCCTGGCATAACGCTGGCGGGGCGGCCTCCGCAGCTCTGTCAGGGTTGTCCCCATGCTGATACTTTCCGGGCGCTGAACCAGGTGCTGGAGTCCTATGCTCAAGCCAATGTTTTCAGCGATATCGGCTGCTACACTTTAGGAGCTCTCCCTCCCTACAGCGCTGTCGATACCTGTGTGTGTATGGGTGCCAGTATCAGTATGGCCAAAGGAGGTGCGGACGCAGGGATATATCCCTCGGTCGGTGTGATCGGCGACTCCACTTTCGCCCACTCCGGACTCACACCTCTCTTGGATGCGGTTCTGGTAGACAGCAACATGGTCCTGGTTATCGTGGACAATGCTACCGTCGCTATGACTGGTGGTCAGCCGACCGCTCTCTCCGGGGACAGGCTCTATCAGGCTGTGGTGGGCTTGGGTGTACCGGAAGTGCATATCCGGATTATCACACCTCTCCCCAAAAATCTGGCGGCGAATGCTCAGATCATCACGGAGGAGATCGAATACCACGGACTTTCCGTGATCATCTCGTCACGGGAGTGTGTGCAAGAGACACGCAAGCGTGCCAAGCAGGAGAGACAAGGATGAAACAGGACATTATCCTAGCAGGAGTGGGGGGACAGGGGATCCTTTCCATCGCGTATGTGATCGACAACGCGGCGCTTAAGGCCGGCCTGAACTTCAAACAGGCAGAGGTTCATGGTATGGCCCAGAGGGGGGGGGCGGTCCAGTCCCATCTCCGCCTCTCGGATGAGCCTGTCTTTAGTGAGCTTATCCCCCGAAGCTCAGCGGACATGATCCTGAGTGTTGAACCGCTCGAGGCTCTCCGCTACACCGATTATCTAGCGCCCGAGGGAATAGTGGTGACCAGCCGTACACCCTTTGTCAATATCCCTGATTATCCGGAATTGGATGAAGTGTTGGAGGAGCTCCGATCCTTGGGAAATGCCGTGATCATCGACTCCGAGGCTTTGGCTAAGGAGGCGGGTTCGGTGCGGGCCCAGAACATGGTCATGTTGGGGGCGGCCTCGGATAGTCTTTTTCTTTCCCAGGACCTTCTTTTGGAGTTTATTCGAGAATTGTTCGATCCAAAGGGAGACAAGATCGTAGAAACCAACCTCCTGGCTTTTGAACTGGGCCGGAAGGCCGCGGCCTCAGAATGAGCTCTGGGATTTGATTCAGCCGGCTTAACTTTTATAGAATGTATTTATGACCAACACAATAGACTTTGCCGCCATCGAAAAGATATTTAAAGAAGCAGCACATGATTCTCTCTTGGAACAGGAAGTCTATGCCGTGCTCCAGGCTATGGGAATAGCGACGCCGCGTTTTAGTTTTTTGCCGAAAGGTCAAGCCATCCAGGGCTCCGATTTGGATCACTTCAATTCGAGCAAACTTGTCCTCAAGATCGTGTCCCCTCAGATCCAGCACAAAACCGATGTGGGAGGCGTGCGTTTTGTGGAAAAGGAGGCTGCGGCTGTCAGCCGGGCGATCGCAGAGATGATAAGGGATATTCCGGAATCTTTTGAGGCAAGTATCCAGGGCACTCTGCTCCTCGAAACTATTTCCTATGAGAAAGTGGGCTTTGGCTCAGAGTTGCTGCTGGGTTTGCGAAACTCCCGGGAATTCGGCCCGGTGGTCACCATAGGACCCGGCGGCACAGAAGTGGAGTTCCTGAATGCAAAACTCAAGGAAGGAACGGCACTGGCTATCTCTTCGGCCCATCTTCTGCCGCGGGAGTCCATCGGGAAGGTCCTGAAACCCCTGGCATTTTACGACAAGCTCACGACTGACTTTCGCGGGCGTCCCGCTTTGCTGGAGGCTGGAATCCTAGAGGATATGTACTCTCGTTTCCTGCAGTTGGGAGTGCATTTTTCTCCCCTTTCTGTTGACAGTGAATTTGTCATCGAGGAAATGGAGGTCAATCCCTTTGTGGTTTGCCAAAACCGTCTGTATCCCTTGGATGGATTGTGCCGAATTTCCCGGAATCACCTGGAAAGGCGGACAGTTCCGGCAGAGCAGATCGGCCGCCTCCTTGTTCCAGACAGCATCGGCATTATCGGTGTCTCGGAAAAAATGAACATCGGTCATATCATCTTGAACAATATCCTCAAGCAGGGCTTTGCGCGAGAGAAGGTGTTTGTGGTCAAGCCCGGTCAGGAGGAGATCGAAGGCTGCCGCTGTGTGCCCGGCGTGCAGGACCTCCCTGAAACGGTTGATCTCTTTGTGCTTACGGTATCCGCAGAGCAGAGCCTGCAGGTCATGCAAGAGATCATGGACTCAGAGAAAGCGCGCTCTGTTATCATCATTGCAGGCGGCATGGGAGAGAAAGAGGGAACCCAGGACATCGAGCGCTCCATCCGGGAGCTGTTGGCTGCCCGCCGGGAAGCAGGCCGGATGGTTCCTGTGGTTAACGGGGGCAACAGCATGGGCATCTTTTCAGAGCCGGGGAAATATGACACGACTTTTGTGCCGGAGTTTAAGATCTTCGCGCATCCCCGGAAGGATATCATGCGGCCGGGGCTGGTGTATTTGAGTCAGAGCGGTGCCTTCATGGTATCTCGAATGAGTCAGCTTCCCGGGCTGGCGCCGGAGTATGGAGTGTCTATCGGTAACCAGATCGACCTCACGATCTCCGACTACCTGCGATATCTTAAGGACGATCCCCAAGCCCGGATCTTTGCACTCTACATCGAAGGCTTTCTCCCGGGGGACGGACTTTCTCTGGCAGATGCGGCCCAAGAGATCACGCGTCAGGCGGGCAAAGCCGTTGTGGTCTACAAGGCCGGCAGGTCTCCAGAGGGTCGTGCCGCAACAGCCAGCCATACAGCTTCGGTAGCGGGTGACTACTTGGTGAGCCGGGAGGTTCTGGAGCAGGCTGGTGTGATCGTGGCTCAGGATATCGATGAATTCGAAGCTTCCATTAAAAATCTGTGTTTTTTATCGGGAAAAACGGTCCGGGGCAATCGGGTGGGCTTGATCTCGAATGCCGGCTTTGAATGTGTGATCATGTCCGATAATTTGGCGGAAGAGGAAAATCTGGAGCTGGCTGTACTTACACCGGAGACCAAAGCCGGCTTGAGCGAGATCCTCCAGCCTTCAGGGATCGACCGGCTTCAGGATGTGCGCAATCCCCTGGATGCTACCCCGGTGGCCGACGATCACACCTTTTGCGCTTGCGTGGAAGCCATCATGAAAGATCCCAATGTGGATTGTGGTGTGGTGTCACCCCTGCCTATGTCTCCGGCCATGAATACGCTGGCGCCCTCGGAGTTTCACCGCGAGGACCTATACCGGGAGGGGAGTACGCCTCGTCTTCTGGCGGATATCTTTAAGCGGACGGATAAACCCTTTGTCGTGAGTATCGATTCGGGAAAGCTCTATCTCCCCATGAAAGAGTTTTTGGAAGCAGAGGGCGTTCCTGTATTCCGCCGCTGCGATGAGGCCGTTGTCTTTCTGCGCAAATACATCCGCCATTTTCTGCGGTGATATATGTTGGGTCCGTTGTTTCAACGGACTATCTAGATAAAATTGTTGGGCCCGTTGTTTCAACGGACCGTCCTTACGGGATTGATTATGATCGAAAAAAACGTAAAAAAGATTCTGGCGGAACTCCCCGAAGGAGTGAGACTTGTGGCTGCTGCCAAGACACGGTCCACTGAGGAGATCCGGCAGGCCATAGAGGCCGGGATCGAGATCATCGGGGAAAACTATGTCCAGGAGGCGGA
>JAUWSR010000087.1 GCA_030609975.1 Acidobacteriota bacterium
CCCGGATAAGGCAAGAAAACAACAGCATTTCCCTTGGGTTTTTTTAAATATGATGATATATATTTAAGAACACAGGGAGAGATATCATGAAGAGCTCGGCATGGTTATTGTCGATAGGGATCTTGATTTTGCTAAGTTTGGCAACCGCCTGCACAGGTACTCGCATCGAAAAAGCCGATCAAGAGTGGATCAGCCTGTTCAATGGCAAGGACCTTACAGGATGGACACCTAAATTTTCTGGTTACCCCCTCGGAGAGAACTATAAAAACACCTTTCGGGTCACAGATGGGATCCTTCAGGTCAGCTATAAGGACTATGAGTCTTTTAGCGAAGAATTCGGGCATCTTTTTTACCGGGACAGTTTTTCTCACTATCGCTTACGTGTGGAGTACCGATTTGTGGGCGAACAAACACCAGGGGGCCCCAGCTGGGGATTAAGAAACAGCGGGATCATGATCCATGGACAAACACCCGAAAGCATGGCGCGCGATCAGAACTTTCCTGTTTCGATCGAAGTCCAACTTTTGGGAGGCGATGGGAATGAGGAGCGACCGAATGCCAATCTCTGTACGCCCGGAACGCATGTCGAAATGAAAGGTGAGCTGATCACCCAGCACTGCACGAACTCCAGCTCCCCTACGTTCCATGGTGAGCAATGGGTGCTGGTTGAAGTTGAAGTACGTGGCGGCGAGATAATCCGCCATCATGTGAACGGCAGGGTTGTTATCGAATACGAAAAACCTCAGATCGACGGAGCCGATGAAGACGCGAAAAAACTCATCACAGCCGGGGCTGAGATGATGCTGACAGCCGGGAGTATTTCTGTTCAGGCTGAAAGCCACCCTCTGGAATTCCGCCGGATCGAGCTGCTTCAACTCAAGTAGACCGACTATCTATCAAGTCGTGCGGCTTGCCATCCTGCTTTTAGTTTTTCGGAAAGCGCTTGAATGATCTCAGCGTTTTCAGGAAGTTCCGAAATATTGACATTCTCATCCGGATCGAGCTGGTTGTTATACAGTTCCCTGGCTGCAAAATCTCCCGCGGCTTTGCCCTCATCATCCCAATAATACCATTCCACATAATGATATTTAGCGGTGACCATGGAATATCCCATATATTGTTTCCCATCGAGTGTATTTTTCGGCCGTTGGTGATAGTGACTGAAAGCTGCAGATTTTAATTCCTGCTCTGGATTCTCCAAGAGCGGCTTCAAGCTCATCCCTTCCATGTAATCCGGAATCTCGATGCCAGCCAGGTCACACAGAGTGGGGAAAAGATCCACCAATTCTACCAGTGATTCACAATCGCCGGCAGAACTCGGATTACGAGGATCATATATAAAAAGAGGTACCCGGGTATCGATGTTGTAATTGGTCTGCTTGCACCAACTGCCATGCTCTCCCAATTTCCAACCATGATCTCCCCAGGCCACAACGATGGTATTTTTATCCAAGCCCAAGTCTTGGAGCCCCTGTATAAGCTTTCCGAAACAGGCATCGACATAGCTTACACTGGCATAGTAACCATGCTTCAACAAGCGGGCTGTATCTTCCGACAATTGAGAGACAGCGGGATGTTTGACATATTCCAGATCATAACAAGCCTTCAATTCATAAGCCGCATTCATGGCCATGGAGGGGGAATCCTTGGGTAGATAAGGATTTGTTGCTAAAGAAAGCTCCTCCCTGTCGTAGAGATCCCAGTATTTTTTGGGAGCTACAAAGGGAAGATGGGGCCGGTAATACCCCAGGGCCATAAAAAATGGCTGGTTTTGTGCCTTCAAGCGCTCCAAGGTTTCCAAGGCCAGATCTGTTTGGGCCCCGTCATAAAAAGCATTATCCGGCGCTTCCGAGTTTTCGGTGGAGCGCCCATAGGCCCAGCCGCCGGCGTAGGCATTGGGATTCTTCTTCAGCCGTTCTGCCCGGACTTGGGCCAACTCTTCGTTTAGTTCGTCATCATAATAAAAGGATTCCGGATCCCGATCGATCATTTCGGGTGTCCGGTATTCTGCCGGCCGCAGGTCGGGCTCATCAAAGGAGACGGGATCATGCATGTGATTGTGGAAGATCTTTCCCAGAGACACAGTGTAGTAGCCGAATTTGTGAAAATGTTGGGGCAGTGTGACCGCATCCGGGTTGATCTGCCGGAATTTCCCCGAAAGGTTCAAGACGCCTGTAGAAGCGGGTCTTTTACCTAACATAACACTTGCTCGGGAAGGCGCGCAGGCCGCATTCTGGCAGTAGGCGCGTTTAAACACCATGGCCGCTTCAGCAAAAGTGTCGAAATGGGGCGTTTTGATCTCGCGGTTATCGTAACAGCCTAATTCCGGCCTCAAGTCATCGACGATGACAAAGAGAATATTGGGCTGTTCCTTGCTGGGAGAGGGACCGCAATTGAGCATGAGACAAATACTGCCTGCTAAAACTGCGATCCCAATGAAAACCTTAGAAAGACCTTCTATTCGGGGAAATGTCACTTGATAACCTCCTTCCCAATTCGATCTAAAAAAGCGAATAATCCAAGATACTCAGAAATCTACAAAAAAGGCCCAATTCCAGTCAGGTGTTTACGTTAAAGCCTGTAAATTTTCCTCGATCTGCTGAAAATTTCCCATGGCAACCGCAAGGGTATGGACCTTGTCCTGATCGAGAATCCAGCGCAGCGCTTTGTCAAACGAAGGCTTAGCATCGTTTTCAGGAGCATAGGGTCCGCCTGAGCAGGTTTTCATCGCAATAAGGCCGATGTTGTTTTTTTTCGCCTTTTCCATCTCGATCTCAAGAGCAGGCTGATCCCACTCGTTGAAGTTGCCCGAGCTGGAATGGATGTAGGATCCTTTATGATTGTAAGGAACCATGATCACATCATAAAACGGATTTTGATTGGCAGCCGCCAGCATTTCGATCTGATTGGTATGGGAGGAAAAGCCATGCGCCCTTATGATCCCCTTCTTTTTGAGGGATGCAAAAAACTCCAGCACCGCCTCATGATAAGCGACCTCGACGGAGCTTGCACCGTGGATCAACATGATATCGATGTAATCCGTTCCATAAGCCTTCAGGCTCGCCTCCAAGGATGATGTCATATTCGCTAGGGCTTCTTTGACATTTTTCTGAGAGCTGGGGCCCTCCTCTCCCTGAAACCGCACGCGCAGTTTAGACTGGATCACAACCTCTTTTCTTAGCCCCGAGATCACCTTCCCTACCATGACCTCATTCTGTCCGCGGAAATAGGACCTCCCGGAATCCAGGAAATTGATCCCGGCATCAAGAGCAGCCTGTACCAAAGCCGGTTCCATGGTCCGGCTGGCACCAAATCCAAGGGGCGATACTTTGATCTTGGTTCTGCCCAGTACTCTAAAATCCCGAGCAGCCTGCGGATTTCCTATAGCGTTGGCTTTTGTTGAACCAAAACCCAGGATACCAAGCCCTAAAACTGCGGCCGAGGATTTTTTAAGAAATTCTTTACGAGTCAACTTATTGTCACCGTCCATAATCTTTTAAGCTCCTGTACAGCGCTTTTGATTCCATATAATATAGACTAATATGTCAATCATCAAGCCTGGATTATTCAATAGGAGTAAATTCCATGGGCAAAAAAACAGCATGGCTTCAATCCGGAATACTTGTGTTAACGATTTTTTTGATATCATGCGGACAGGCACCCCAGGAACCGGCAGCCAATGCTGTCATCCCTACTGCACTTCAGTTGGAATATCAAGAAATGGAGTTTATCGGCTTCATCCACTTTACCGTAAACACCTTCACCGACAAGGAATGGGGCTATGGGGATGAGTCGCCGGATATATTCAATCCTACGGAATTCGATGCCGAGCAGTGGGCCCAAGCAGCCAAAGTGGCTGGTATGAAACAGCTGATACTCACCGTAAAGCACCATGACGGGTTTTGCCTGTGGCCCTCCAAATATACGGAACACTCCGTCAAGCAGAGCCCCTGGAAAAATGGACAGGGCGATATCGTGGCGGAATTTGTAGAGGCCTGCCACCAGAACGGATTAAAAGTCGGGCTTTATCTGTCCCCTTGGGACAGGAATCATGCCGATTACGGAACCCCGGCATACATCGACTACTATTACAACCAACTCCGGGAATTGCTCACAGAGTACGGTGAGATCTCAGAGATATGGTTCGATGGAGCGAATGGTGGAACCGGATTTTACGGTGGCGCCAGAGAAACACGCCGCATCGATCGCACCTCCTATTACCGTTGGCCCGAAACCTGGGCGCTGGTAAAAAAGCTCCAGCCTAACATCCTGATTTTCTCGGATGCAGGTCCGGATATCCGCTGGATTGGAAATGAGAGAGGATACGCAGGCCTCACCAATTGGTCTATGATCAACACCAATAACATAACTGTAGGAGGGGCCGATCAAGCCTATTTGAATACAGGGGATCCCGACGGCAATAACTGGCTGATCCCTCTGTGCAATACCTCCATCCGTCCCGGCTGGTTTTACCATGCAAAAGAAGACAACCAGGTTAAATCCCTGCAGCAGCTTCTGGACGTGTACTATAAATCCGTGGGAAGAAACGGCGTTTTGCTTCTGAATCTCCCCCCTGATAAAACGGGTCGTTTCCAAAAAAACGATATCAAAGCGCTGCAGAAATTCAGAACCACCCTGGATGAGACCTTCTCCATGAATCTAGCCAGAGGGAAATCCGTCGAGGCTTCCAGCCACAGACACAAACATGCTCAGTTTGAACCCGGAAACATCGTGGATGAAGATCCGGCATCCTATTGGGCAGCAGAGGATCCAGTTCGGGAAGCGAGTCTTGAGATCGACCTGGGGGAACCCATGGAATTTGACCGCATTTTGCTGCAGGAACCGATCCGCTTGGGACAAAGGATTTCTGAATTCGAGATCAAAGGGCACATCAAGAATGAATGGACCCGATTGGCCCAGGGAACAACCATCGGATACAAGCGCTTGCTCCGGATACCCACGGTACAAGCGGATAAGCTCCAAATTTTTATTAAAAATGCCAACAACACACCGGCGATCTCCAATTTTGGATTGTACCAAGCCTCTCCTCGGGAAAAGGCCATCCAAGCGGTGTCTCTTTTCGGCGAAGCTCTGTATTCCGCAGATCCGGCTGAAGCCGCCCTGGAAAAGTACACAGAGGCCAAAGTCGACTTTGAAAAACAACCTGACAGTCCGGAGGCGCTCGTCTGGTATGGACGCAGGACCGCCTACTTGGGGAGATACAGAGAAAGCATAGACATCTACACCCAAGGCATCGAACAGTTCCCCAAAGATGCACGTTTCTACCGCCACCGCGGCCACCGTTACATCTCGGTTCGAGAATTCGACCTGGCCATCCTAGACTTCGAAAAGGCAGCGGCTCTCATTGCCGGCACTAAAGACACCATCGAGCCTGATGGGATGCCCAACGCTCAAAATATTCCCATCAGCTCGCTGCATTCAAACATCTGGTATCACCTGGGCCTGGCATATTACCTTACCAACGATCTGGAAAATGCCCTAAGGGTATATAGGGAAGCATTTAAAGATCCCCAGAACAACGACAAGCTGGTCTCAACCACACATTGGCTGTATATGACTCTTCGCCTGCTCGACCGTGAAGTTGAGGCAAAAGAAGCTCTGGAGCCGATCCATGCCGATATGAGCATAATCGAGAACATGGCTTATCACCGGCTCTGTCTTCTCTATAAGGGGGAGATCCGGATCGAAAGTCTCACCGATCCTGAGTTCAGTGACATCATGAACGATGCCGTGGCCTACGGCATCGGCAATTGGTTCTTTTACAATGGCGAAAAGGAAAAAGCTAAAGAGGTCTTTGAAAAAATCCTACAAGGCCAAGGGTGGGCTTCATTCGGATACATTGCAGCCGAAGCAGACTTTGTCCGCGTTTTCAATTGACTCTGAGGAAGTTCGCTGCCGGTGGTTGGTTCAGGCTGTAACGATCCCCAGCGGTTTGCGGGTTTTCCATACGCCACGGGTAAAATCAGGGACCTCGACAGGTGCGCTGTTCTCAGCGATAGATTTTTCGCTCAAAGCCACAACAGCACTGATGGTGGCCCCGTCATATACATCCTGGTCCATGGGTTTGCCTTCTCGAAGACACTGGATCAAGCGGTAATCTTCAATAAAATCCATCCCCCCATGGCCGGCGCCCTCGGCTTTTTCTTCCAGGGATGTCAGCAGGGGATGTTTATACTGTTCTTCGTAATCGGCAAGGTCTGCCCATCTGTGCCGTTCAGATGTGCCCTCGATAAAGATCTTCGCTTCTGGGTATTTTCGTGCCAGACCTTTTGTGCCCTGGATCAGGATCTTACGGCTGTAAGGCCGGGGGGAGTTGGTGTCATGCGTAACCAGGATACTCTGTCCCTTGTTTGTCTTGATCAGGGTGTTAACGACATCCCCTAGAGCGTATTCCGTCTGAGCCAATGGATGATCTTTTCCATAACGTTTTATCGCTTCAAGTTTCAGGCTGAGGGAGGGGCTGCTCATTGAAACCAGATATTCGAATTTGTTGCCGCGGGTGATGTCCATCCACTGGGCTACCGGCCCCAATCCATGGGTCGGATAGAGGTCGCCGTTGCGCTTGATGGAGTGCTGCAGGCGCCAATCATGGGGATAATAAGCGGTGCCGAATTTCCAGCCGCGCAGATCATGCAGATAGCCGCATTCCGCATGCAGCAGTTCTCCAAATAAATTCTGGCGCACCATATTCAACAGCATCAGCTCAGTCCTGTCATAGTTGCAGTTTTCCATGGTGCAGCAGTGTTTGCGGTATCTTTCCGAGGTTTCCACTATCTGCCAGCACTCATCCAAGGTGATCGCACCCGGAATTTCGGTAGCGGCATGAGAACCGGTCTCCATGGCCTTGACGGAGATGGGAACATGCCATTCCCAAGGGGTGGCGTTGTAGACCAAATCCAGTTCTTCACTGTCGCACATGCGCTTGAAATCCTCTGTGCCTTGAGAATAGCCGACCGGTTTCGGCTTCCCCGCCTTTTCGCATTGTTCTTGAGCCCAGAGAATGCGCTCCTCCCTGACATCACAGACAGCTTTCATCTCTACGCCCTCGATGCGCAGCAGATTGCGGAAGTGGCCGCTCCCCTGGTTTCCGATACCGACAAAACCTACACGAACGGTTTCAAGGGGGGGTGTCACCAGGTGTTCGATAGGTTCCGTTCTGAGTTTACGCGGGCCTTCGTCAGCACAGCGGATATTGGCCATACTCCCTAAAACCACACCTAAACCGGCGGTACTGCTGGTTTTAAGAAAATCTCTGCGGTTCAAGTTTTTTTTCATTCGACAACTCTCCTTTTTATTCTCTGTAAAAGTACCTTTATTTTATATAACCCAAGGATTTCAGCATTTCTTCCGCTCGCTTGGGTAGTTGAGGATTATCCCTTTTTACTGCTGTCAGTTTATTAGCTAGCGGCTTGAGGTATTCCATCATGGCTTTAAACCTTTCCTCTGTCTCAGCACCTTCTGGATTTTCTTCGATCGAAATCTGGTCTCTATCCAGCCGGAAGAATCCCCAATTCTTTCCCAAAGCACTGGGATAATAAATGAGTTGGAAAGGATAGTCAATCACAGCAAAAGAATCCATCACCGCCTCAGGAGAATAGGTCTCGAGCAATAAGCGCTCCCCCGGCATGGACCCGGTCAAGGAGTTTCCCCGCATATACTCCGGTGACGTAATTCCTGCGATTTCGAGTAGGGTGGGAGCGATGTTGAAGTTAGAAACCACCCTCTCATTTATGACTCCCCTGGGAATCTCTCCTCCCCAGATCATCATGGGCACATGGGAATAAGGTTTATAAAGGTAATCGATATGACCGATATGGCCGTGGAATTCACCCAAGCCCTCACCATGATCTCCCATAAGGACAAAGGTTGATTGTTCGAAAATTCCTTCAGCTTTCAGAAAATCCATCAATTCCCCGATATGAAAATCCATGTAACGAATTTCTTCTTTATATAGGATGCGCATGGAGGGAACAGAAGGAATGATCTTATGTGAGAATTTGAGCTGTGCGGGGATTTCTCTGGAGGTTTTGTTAAAGACAGTGATGCTTGAGTTAACCATAGGAGTACTGTATTCTACACGATCCTTCACTTCTTTCTTTTCCCAATCCACCGGAAGGACAATATCTATATCCTGAGAATCGGATTGATGCTGCAAAGAAAATCCCTCGAAATTGATATATTCAATCTTCAGTCGAGGATCTTCGGCCAAACGGAGGGGCAGTTCGGTTAGAATCTCAATTATGTTTTTGCCTGGATTGATTTGGAGGTTAAGGTCAACATGAGTGATCTCTGTACTCCCCGCAGATATTTTTTCTATTTGATTTACTCCGACTGTAAAGCGCCCGCCCCTGTACGGCGGCGGAAAATAAGGCTCATGAGGATCAGAATAATGAATCCAGAAAAAAGATTGTTTCCCCACATTTTTGGAGATAAGCTCAAAAGCATCACGATTGACATCCTCCGCTGTTTTGAACCATATGCTCTCGTCCCTGAAGTTTTCAACATAGTCATCAAATCCTTTATCCAATCCCCAATACGCTTCAAGTGTTCCCAGCGAGATAACCGCTCCCGTACGATAGCCTTTTTTTTCCAGGAGTTCTGCCACACTCTGCAGAGGTATATCCGCTCTCTGGGTGTTATTGTAGATCTTCAGGACATGCGGTGGAAGAGAATAAAACATGGCCGCATGCGAAGGCAGCGTTATGGGGATGAGCGCATAGGCGTTAACAAAATTAATCCCCTCAGAGGCCAGTTTGGCCAGGTTGGGAGTCAGATCATTGTCCTGCAGGCACCAGTTCATACAATCAGCGCGAGTGGTATCCAACGTGATCAGGAAAATATAACGGGGACCATCAGAAGATCGGGTTTTACAGGCCCACATCACTCCCATTAAAGAAAGAAGAACTAAACACTTGGCCCATCTTCTTCTCATGAGCTTAGTTTACCTGATTCAACGGCCTATTAGAAAGAATAATTCAGAGTGGATCTGTTCTCATTATCCTCGTCGAAAGAATTCAATAAGCGCTCCCGGCTTAAGCTTAAACAGGGCCTTCCGTTCATTTAGATACGGAGACCAGCAATCACCACAGTTATGGTGACGTACATGCCTGAGAGCTTCATACAACCCATCCCTCAGAATATTCTTGGGAGTAAAGTCTGCTCCGTGAGGGATACAAGGGATCACGTCTCCATCAGGATCGATATGGAAATAAAACTTACCGGCCATACAATCCGAATATCCCTCGCTCTTGATCGTGTTCTTGGTAAGATCAGGCCAGGTCAGCGCTTTCTGAAAGGAGAGGGTGGAAAACAAAATCGAACGGCCTTGTTTTTTCCAGCCTATCATACGGCGGTGAAAGTCCCTGATCTGATCCGGAGTGAGCGCCAACGGACGTGCTTCGTCATCATAATACTCCACTCCGAATTTTATGGGTTGGGCGTTCATCCGGATTCCTTTCCCCTCACAGAACGTCAGCATCTCTTCCAATTCATCGAAGTTTTTCCGGCACAGCGCCATGTTCACATAGGTTTTAAGTCCTTTTCCCAAGGACAGCTCGAGCGTGCGCCTGGCACCCTCGAATGCCCCCTCCCCGCGCATATAGTCATTGACTTCCTGTTGAAGGGAATCCAGGCTCACAACAACCTCCATGAGAGGATCCAACAGCTCCGGCTGCTGCGCGACCCGCATTCCGTTGGTAACGGTCGAAGTGATCATCCCAAGCTTGCGGGCTTCCCAGCAGATCTCAGGGAAGTCGGGCCTGATCGTCGGCTCACCTCCCTGGAATTTGATGCGGAGAGTTCCTAAACGGCGGAGGTCTCTAAGTATGGCGATCCACTGCTCGGTGGACATTAGCTCGGTAGGCACTTCCGGACAGCGGCAATATATGCAGCGCTGGTCACAGGAGTTCAAAAGTTGAGCGGCCACCTCGAAGGGTCTGACTTTTTGGGGAAGGTGTCTTAAAAATCGAAGACCGATCTTAACCTGCTGGGCTGTTATCATATTTCCCCTCTTTTCCCCCTATAGGACCAAGCATAGATGGCACTTTTTTCAGCGAAAGAAGCGAGATTAAGGTTAGAATGGCATAACGAAACATGCCTAAACAAAGCGTAAAGATCCCAGGCCGCTTCTCCGTATGATTTAAAAGCAGCACGATCAATAGGAATGCCGAGACGACAAACAGCGTCAAGGGTAGCAACGGATAAATCCGGTACCGGGTTACAAGCATAAAACCGGATGTCACCAGCGCCGCCACACTCAACCAGGAAACCCAAGAGAACTGCCAGAGACGAACAAGCCTGGCCAATTTCCAACCAAGGGGAGGATTTGAGTGAGCGGAGGAATGCACAAGCTCAGTGACATAGCTCGCCCCGCGTCTGCGCCTGAACTGTAGGAACTCATGCGGAGTCTGAGGCACTCGCAGTTCAATCGCTTTCGCCTTGGGATTTATCCGTACCCGGTATCCCCGGGCACTGATATCAAGTCCCAGATGGATATCCTCGGCGATTGCATCCTGCGCGATGGTGAGGAACATATTCCTGTTCACGGCATAGCACACTCCCGAGATCCCGGCGCTGGACAGGACCTCTCCTTCCAGCCACCAGATGTAATTCAAACACAGCCAATGGATCCGCTCCTCCAAAAGCCTGCTCTTCGGCCTCACGGCTGCCCCTACCAATGCAGTTTCCGGTTCGCCGGCGATCGTGTTTACAAGCTCTCGTATACAGGCAGGCTCAAGCCGTGAATCCGCATCGGTAAAAACGATGATCTCTTCCCCAGGGCTTGACAGGATATGGTTCACCTGATCGACTTTGCCTCGAGATCTGTCCAGGCAGATGACCTCGATCTTTTTTCCCCTCGTTATTTCTTTATGCACAAATTCCACAGTTCTGTCAGTAGAACCCCCATCCACTACGATCACTTTCATGAGATCCCCAGGGTAATCACAGAGCTCCATATCTGCGAGTTTCTGTACGATAGTGTTTTCCTCATTCAGCGTGGGGATCACAACAGCGATCGCTGGAAGGTCAACCGATTCTACCAAAAACCGTGGTTTAATGAAGACAAGCAACCGAAGGATCATCACATAACCGAAGGTTGAAAGCCAGAGCAGTAAACAGATAGATATAAATAAAACAAGTAGGATCTCGTCAAACATGATTTGCTAAGCCTGCCGGCTCGTTTATCATATATTTTCATTTTTTCACATGTCAATTTATTTTTCTGCCAAGGAAGCATCCCCAAAACCGTGATTGATGTACGCATGAATATACTTACAAGAATTTGGGGATGAAATAAGCGACATTGGAGGATTTAGCCTTAAATGATCTTTAACGCGAAGGAAGCTTACTTCTGCCAATCACATTGGATAGAAATAGGTTAAATCTATAAATCTCGACACGCTCTATTGATTGTGCTAGGGTAAAAACATGACTAAAAGATCATATTTCCGCTTCTGTTTTATGGGTACTTTGCTCTCTCTTGGATTGATCCTGTCACTTGGATGTAGCCCTAAACAAAAGACGGAAGAGCCTTCGCCCTCGGAAAATCAGGCATCAACCCCTCTAACCTCAGGTCAATCCGTTTCAGTTAATCCAGAAGTCTTGAGGGATGCAGCCTCCCAAGGACTCGCTCAAAAGGTTCGTGACTTGGTCAAGAAAGGGGTGGACGTCAACCGTCCAGATCAAGAGGGACGCACGGCATTGATGCTGACAGC
>JAUWSR010000190.1 GCA_030609975.1 Acidobacteriota bacterium
AAATGTGAGATCCAGACCCTCGCCGCTGTGACTTTTACCCGAAAGGCGGCGGCTGAGTTAAGAGGGCGCTTCCAGACCGAGCTCGAAGAGAGCATCCGGAAGGAAAAGGACGCGGCGGTTAAGACACGACTCGAACAAGCCCTTCAAAACCTGGAACAGTGTTATGTGGGAACCATCCACTCCTTCTGTGCCCGCATCCTGAGGGAACGCCCCATCGAGATCGCCCTCGATCCCGAGTTCAAGGACATGGAGGAGATCGAGGATGCCATCTCCCGGGAGAAGTGCTGGTATGACTACCTGTTGAAGGCCCGGCTTGGGGATGAGGTCGTGCTGGAGAGGCTGGAATATGTGGGGCTGGCGCCGGAGGACCTCCATGATCCCTTCAATGCCATCTGCCGGTTCCCCGAGGTCGAACTCATGGGAGGGAGTGCCAAGGAACCAAATTACGCCGCTTACAGAACACAGCTTGATTATTTCTTGACGAGGGCCAGAAAGGAGATCCCTCTCGCACCGCCTGAGAAGGGTTTTGACCAACTTCAATTGATGATGCGGCGCTGTTTTATGCGGGAGAAAAACCTGGGGTTCGATGACCACCGTCTGCTCATGGAGACCTTTGAGCTTCTGGACCGTAATCTGGGGATAAGGAAAACCATAAGCTGGCCTACCAAGGAGGACGGCGAAGCCTTTAAGGAGGCCTTCGATATATTCAGGGTTGATGTGGTACAGCCGGCTTTGAAGACGTGGCGGGAGTTCCGGCATTCTGTGATCCTGGATTTTTTGAAGCCGGCGGTCATTTATTATGCCGAGCGGCGCAAGGCACAATCGTTGGTGAATTTCGAGGATCTTCTGATGCTGACCGCCAAGCTTTTGCGGAAAAACCCAGAGGTGAGGCGGTATTTCGGGAGGAGATACACCCATCTCCTGGTGGATGAGTTCCAGGACACCGATCCCATCCAGGCTGAGGTGCTGCTCTATTTGACGGGGACGGATTGTGAGGAGAGCGACTGGCGGAAGATTGTGCCGCGGCCGGGATCGCTTTTCCTGGTGGGCGACCCCAAACAGTCGATCTTCCGTTTCCGGAGGGCGGATATCGACATCTACAACCTGGTCAAGGATCAGATCGAAAAGGCCGGGGGAGAGGTGCTGCCCTTGACCGCCAACTTCCGGTCGCTGGATGCGCTGCGAGACTGGATAAACCCCTTGTTCAGGACGGTGTTTCCGGCGAAGTTCAATCGTTATCAAGCTGCCTTTGCCCCGCTGCACACGCTGCGGCCGGTGGAGGATGAACCGGCGGGCGTGTTTAAGATCACGGCGCCTAAAGTGCAGGGACACAAGCAGGAATTGATCGCGTATTATGACGCCAATGCCATCGGAGATTACATCCAGTGGGCCTGTGAGGGGAATCTGAAATTAGCCCGGAGTGGGAGGGAACGGCAGCAGGGGCGCAAACCGGAAGCGACGCCATCTGATTTTATGCTGATCTTTCGTTATAAAAAACTGATGCAGATATATGCGCGTGCTTTGGAGGAACGGGGGATCCCCTTCGAGATTACAGGCGGAGGGGCTTTTACGGATTCGGATGAGATCCGCGAGATCATCAATCTGGTCAAGGCCTTAAACGATCCGGAGAATCCGATCTATACCGTGGCGGTCCTGAGAGGCAACTTCTTCGGCTGCAGCGACAACGAACTCCTCAACTTCAAACGTAATGGGGGACGGTTCTCTTTTCTGAAATGGGGACAAGATGCCCAGGACAGAGTAACGGAGAGCCTGAGTAGACTGCGGGAATGGTGGCAGTGGACACGGGACCTGCCGCCCTCGACCGCACTCGAGAAGATATTCGAGGCATCCGGGGTCCTCAATTATTTGGTGTCGGCTGAGTTGGGTAGCTCCAAGGCCGGTAACCTGTTCAAGCTGCTCGAGATCCTGCGGGGACGAGAAAGGGAGGGCGAGACATCCTTCGCAAACCTCGTCGACTTCATGGACGAGCTGGTGACTCTGCGTGACCGCGACATCGAGGAGATGAGTTTGACCCCGGGACGAACGGAGGCCGTGCGTTTGATGAACCTTCACAAGGCCAAGGGATTGGAGGCACCGGTCGTGTTTTTGGCCAATCCCGTGGGCATGAAAGACCGTTGGCCCGACAGACATGTGGCACGTACGGATGAGAAAAGGCCGCAGGGATATTTTCTATTTTCACAGAGGGGCATGTACCAGTCGAAGCCGCTGTCGCAGCCCGTGGGTTGGAACAAGTTCGCCATGGAGGAAAAGGAATATCAGACGGCTGAGGAGATGCGGCTTATGTATGTGGCCGCCACCCGTCCTCGGAATATTCTGGTTTTAAGCCACTATGAAAATGTTAGAGGCAATAATCGGGCCTGGAGTGTTTTGGATGATGCCATAAAAGATGTGCCCGAGCTTGAGATCCCTCCCGGGAAAGAAATTGCCGCTAAAGAGAAGGTTGTGGTCAAGGAAGGAGAGTTGAAGAAGGCGAGACAAGCCCTGCTGAAGGCTGTGATAGCTGCCAACAATCCCGGCTACGGCGTAGAAACCGTAACCGCCATTGCCAAGGAAGGGGCTGTGATCCCAGCCAGGCAGAGGAGCGGAATGGGCATGAGCTGGGGAAGGGTGGTCCACAGTGTCCTGGATGCCGTTGGAAGGGATAAAGACGTCGATATCGACTGGCTGGTTGAAAATGCTCTTACGGTGGAGGAACGGGACCCGGCTGAGAAACGAGGGCTTCGGATTTTGATCGAGATCATATTGGCGTCGGATTTTTGGAAGCGCGCCATGAATTCCGAGCACAAACTCTTTGAGGTCCCATTTTCGATCAAGACATCAGAAGAGGAGCTCGGTCGCCAGGGCAATCTCCCTGTGATCCTATCCGGCGCCATCGACGTGGCCTTCAAAGAAGCGGACGGCTGGGTGATCGCTGACTATAAGACGGACGAGATCAGTGACAATCTCCAGGCTTATGTCGATTACTACACCCCTCAGGTCCAGCTCTACAGTAACTTCTGGGAGGAGATCACCGGCGACACCGTCAAGGAAGCCGGCCTCTACTTCACAGCCATCAACCAATGGGTGAAAGTATAGCCTTGATTTTGATTTTTTATAGTAGTATAGATAGTGACAATAGGGGCTAAAATGAAAAACTTATTCACAAAAATAGTTTTAATGGTCGTTTTGTTTTGCTTTGTTTTCAGCGGACATCTCATTGTTTCGGAAGATGAGACAGTTCAGCTTAGAACTGCGCCGCTCAACGAGGAATTTATCAAGTACATCAAAGATAAAGAGCTCGGCATTATGATGAGGGATTTCACTGAAGACGGATATCCGCTGGGATTGATCCCAAGTCCTATGGATTTGAGTCACTTACGATCGGATCCTGAAATGACTATTCAAGCCTTGCCGGGTCGTTTTGATCTCCGAAATGAAAACAAACTCACAAAGGTAAGGCATCAGGGGCAGTGTGGGTGTTGCTGGGCGTTTGCATCAACCGCCGCGCTTGAATCCAGTCTTTTGCCTGGCGAGAGATGGGACTTTTCCGAACAGCATCTTATCGATAACCATGGCTTTGTGGGAGGGCCGTGTTCAGGTGGCAATATTTGGAAGGCGCTTGCATATTACACCCGGTGGGCTGGTCCCCGCACAGAAGATGCGTTTCCATATATTTATACAACTTCACGAAAGGATTCCAGCGTAAAAAAACATGTGCAAAATGCTGTCTTTATTCCGGTGCGGTCTTCTTCCACAGACAACAGTACTATAAAAAAAGCTGTAATAGATTATGGCGCAGTGTACACAAACATGTACTTTGCTGATTCATGTTATCATCCGGGCTACGCTTCCTTTTACAATTCTGGGATTGAAGAGGGAGCCCATGCGGTCGCTATAGTAGGTTGGGATGACAATTACAGCCGACACAATTTCAATACAGTTCCTCCCGGTGACGGGGCTTTTATTGTCAGAAATTCCTGGGGAGGCGATTGGGGAGAAAACGGGTATTTCTACGGATCATATTACGACGCATTTTTGGGAAAAAGAAAAATTGGTGCCGTGGTCAAGAAAATAGAGTCGGATACAAATTACACCCGCATCTATGAATATGATCCTTCCGGATGTACAACGACAATAGGATATGACTCCCCAACTGCCTGGTTTGCAAATGTATTCACGGCTAAGTCGAAGGGCAAATTGAAAGCAGTGAGTTTCTATGTAGTGGGGTCCATAAACAAATACAAAATATGGATATACAACGGTGTCAGCCAAAACCAACCTAAGAGTGGAAAAATTGTCTCAGCAAAAAGAGGAAAACTAAAATCTCCTGGTTACTTTACTATTCTTTTGAAGAAACAAGTTGAGTTGAGGAAAGGGGACAGATTTTCGATTGTGGTTAGGATGAACTCTAAAAATTCCAGTTATCCCGTTCCTTCCGAGTACCATTTTAAGGACTACACAAAAAAGCTTAAGGCAAAAAACGGACAGAGCTTTATCAGTTGGGATGGGAAATCTTGGCTTGACACTCACAAGTGGATAAAGAAGACCAATGTCTGCCTGAAAGGGTTTGTTGAATAATTTAAGATCGCAGTATCGTTATTGATTGGATCCCTAAACGCTGGGCTACATGTAAAAAGAGGTGAAAAAAATGAAAACCAGAAAGATTTTGCTAAGCTTTCTTATGTCTGTATTTCTTCTCTCCTTCCCATCGATAGGGAACAGCCGCTGTTCATTCCTAGATCAGGAGAAACAAGTCTATGATGCCATCATCGGGGATTGGGAGATGGAAACTGAGTTTCAGGGCAGCTTGATTCCCGCCCTAATGACCCTGAGTGTTAAGGATGGAAAATTGGCAGGTGTTTGGGTGAGCATGGACCAGGAAATGGAAATGATCGACCTCGAGTTTGACGGCAAAAAGCTGAGCTTCAAACGTACCATGGGTGAGGGAGGTGAAACCATTGATTTTGAAGGTGTTGTGGATGGTGACAAAATCAGTGGAAATTACCTCAGTCCCATGGGCGGCGAGTACAAGTGCACCGGGAAACGCAAGGGATCTGACGCTTAAAAAAATCAGGGCGTGTGTCCGAATTTAGCTGAAACGAAACAACACTGTATCCAAATATGCACCGGGTTCACCTACAGATCCCGTCTTTTTCAATGATATCCTGACGAATCATATTTACACTTCAGAACAGCAAACCGGCCTCATTGCCGGATATTTTGCTATGCGAAAGGTGCTGGAAAGATACGCCTTTAGGGTGGAGATTGGTCTGGAACTATTCATACTTCCGGGGCTGGCAGCCTTTATCATCGCTCTATTGACAGTGAGCTATCAGACGCTCAAAGCGGCACGCTCCAACCCGGCCGATTCCCTGCGCTGCGAATGAGGAGCGGCTTGATTATTGCGCCCGCTGCCGGCCACTCCGAAGTGGCGGATGTGCAGGAGAGGGCGGGGGGATTGAGAGAGCAATAGCCATTCCCCTATAACCGTTTGACAGCCCCCACCAAGAATATATATTCTGTTGCTGCAGAACAAGGGAAAAACAGCAGATGAAATGCCCACAATGTAACTCAGATGTTGGGGATGATTCCAAGTTCTGCAAGGAATGTGGAGCCAATATCACTTCTGCAGAAGATGCCATGCCATCCTTCACCAAGACGCTCCAGACGCCTGCTGATGTTGTCGCACAGGGGACTGTCTTTGCCGAGCGGTATGAGATCCTGGAAAAGATCGGGGAGGGTGGGATGGGCGAAGTTTATCTTGCGCTCGATCGGAACCTCGATCGCCAGGTGGCAGTCAAGGTTCTTCCTGCCGCCTTTGCTGAGGATGCCGAGCGGCTGGCCAGATTTGAGCGGGAGGCCAAGCTGCTGGCGGTCCTGAATCATTCCAACATCGCCGCAATCTATGGCCTTGAACAATCCGAGGGACAACGCTTCCTCGTACTGGAGCTAGTGGGCGGAGAGACTCTCAAGAATAAGCTAGACAAAGGCCCCATTGAGGTCGAAGACGCCCTTGATCTCTGTCACCAGATCACGGAAGGGCTGGAAGCTGCTCATGAAAAGGGCATCATCCACCGTGACCTCAAGCCCGGCAATATCATGATCACTCCCGAAGGTAAGGTCAAAATTTTGGACTTCGGGTTGGCCAAGGCTTTTGCCAGCGAGACCACAAACATCGACATCGAAAAGTCGCCCACCATCACGGCACAGATGACCAAGCCGGGTGTGGTCCTGGGAACCGCGGCTTATATGAGTCCAGAACAGGCCAGGGGCCGGACCGTCGACAAAAGGACGGACATCTGGGCATTTGGATGTGTGCTCTATGAATGTCTGACAGGTATGCGGGCGTTTCAGGGAGAAACTGTTTCTGATACATTAGCCCATATATTGAAGGGCGAGCCGGACTGGAGTGCGCTCCCTGCGAATACGCCGACAAACATCAGGGCGCTACTTCGCCGCTGCCTGCAGAAAGATCAAAAGAACCGTCTCCATGATATCGCGGACGCCCGGATCGAGATCGATGAGGCCGGGTCTCCTTTGGCCGAAGAAAGTGCGGCCACCCGACGCTTCCCGCTGGGCTGGGTTTTAGCCATCGGGGCGGTTCTGTTCATGGCGGGAATCTTGATCCGGCCTCTGATTTGGAAGGCTGAATTATATGAGCTTCCGTCCGAACCCATGGCTTCGGTCATCACGCTCGAACCTGGCTATGGACTCGACGGAAACAGGATGATACTCGAGTACAACAGGCCCAGCGTGAATGCTATTGCCATTTCTCGAGATGGGCGATTTATTGTCTACTGTGCTATGAATGATGCCGGCACTGAGGACGCGAAATCCCAGTTATTCTTGAGGCGTATCGAAGAGCTGGATGCCAGCCCGATAGCGGGGACCGAGGGAGGGATCGCTCCCTTCCTTTCCCCGGATGATCGCTGGATCGGTTTTTGGGCGGACGGCAGGCTCAAGAAGATTCCGGTCGAGGGTAGCGTGGCCCAGGATCTCTGTGAGGCGAGCGCTCTTGGTGCCAGTTGGGGATTCGATGACCGCATTGTCTTTGCGGATGCCAGCCTCGGACTCTCCGCTGTCGCTGCGAGCGGTGGAGAGCCGGAAAACATCACCCAACCGGACAAAACACGGGAGGAATTCGATCATCGTCTTCCCTCACATCTTCCTGATGCTCAAGCGATCCTGTTCACGGTCATGCAATCCGAAAGGGACCAAAATCCCCGAGTCGCGCTCTTCATCAGCAAAAGCCGACAGTGGGATTATTTGATGGAGGATGCTTCAGACGCGCAGTATCTCCCGACTGGTCATATTGTATTCCTGAGACGGGGAGTGTTGTGGGCCGTCCCCTTCAGTCTGAGTGACTTTGAGATCACGGGGCAGGCCGTGCCCGTAAGATCCGATGTGATGCAGAACCTCGCAATGACTACGCAGAACACAACTGCC
>JAUWSR010000149.1 GCA_030609975.1 Acidobacteriota bacterium
GTTCATTTCTCTCCTAACTCATGGAGGCAGCGGAAAGATCTACAGCTTTGACAGAACAAACGTGAAATAAGTTCATAAACATGCTGACAGAAGCTCATGGAGGCGGGTGGGTGGGTCTTCGGCGAGTGCAGCTCTGAAAAATAGGACTCCAAATGAGACTGCACGGCTCAATTCATTGACTCTAAAACCAAGATTTGCTATAAGATTGGGCAGGGGCCTATAGCTCAGCGGTAGAGCCACCGGCTCATAACCGGTTGGTCCCAGGTTCGAATCCTGGTAGGCCCACTTTCCATCTGAGGAAAAAATGTGGAAATCAATTTCGAAAATTTGACGCGACTGCAGGATCTGGATGAACTGATACAAGACATTTTACAATTCCTCGATAGCATTCCCTCCCAGCTCGGTTTTATCGATGAACAGATCGCGGAGAGCACTCAGATCGTAGCTGATGCTAAAAAAGAACTGTCGGTGAATCAGAAAAAAAGGCGGAACCTTGAATCGGAGGTCAGTGCTAAAAAGGCTCTGATCGATAAGTACAGAAAGCAGCAGATTAACGTCAAAACCAACAAAGAATACACTTCACTCCTAAAAGAAATCGAGGACGTCGACTCTGAGATAGGAGAGCTTGAAGAAGAGATCATCAGCGAGATGCTCTCGGCCGACGACCTGGAAACCGCCATCAAAACAGCGGAAAAAAAGGCTGAGGAAACCAAGAACAATCTGCTTAAGGAAAAAGAAGAGATCGGGGAAAAAAAGGACCACCAGGAGTCTGAAAAAGAGATGTTAAGGGGGGAGAGAGAAAAGCTCATCCCCACCATTCCTTCTGATCAGATGGCGCTCTACAGCAACATCTTCCACAAATGCCATGGCACCGCGCTTTCACCTGTCACAGATGACTTTTGCTCCATGTGCCAGATCCGGATCCGCCCTCAGGTGCTGAACGAGCTGATCGCACAGAAAGAGATTATTCTGTGTGAGAACTGCGGACGCATCCTTTACTGGCAGCCCAAAGAGTAAGAGCCCGAGATTTCACTCAGCATAAAGCGAATCTATCTTATCTTTGAACTTATCCTCGACAATATTGCGCTTTATCTTGAGCGAAGGTGTGACTTCACCCTGTTCGATCTCAAAATCCCGCTCCATAAGGATGACTTTTTTTATTTTTTCGTAGGATGCCAGGTTCGGCGTGATGCGGTCGAGCAAATCTTCGTAAAACTGGATGATCTGTTTATTATTGGCAAGGTCTGCAGGATTCTCATGAGCGATGCCCTGGGAGGAGGCATACTCAATCAGCTTTTCAAAATTAGGCACGATCAGAGCGGAGATGAACTTCCTGCTGTCCCCCACCAGAACCGCACTCTCGATAAAGGGATCCAGCTTAAGGCTGTTTTCTATGGGCTGAGGCGCAACATTCTTTCCCCCGGCCGTCACAATGATGTCTTTTTTCCGGTCAGTGATCACAAGGTATCCTTCCTCATCCAGGTGTCCAATATCTCCGGTGTAGAACCAACCATCCCGAATGGACTCCCGAGTTTCAGCCTCCATTTTATAATAGCCCAACATGACATGCGGGCCTTTTGTCAGTATTTCGCCATCATCGGCGATCTTGACCTCGACTCCCGGGATAGGAGGGCCGACAGCTCCGAATTTCAAACGGTCGAAGGTATTCACGGCAATGACCGGGGATGTCTCGGTCAGACCATAGCCCTCCAGCACTAGAATGCCGACGGCATAAAAGAATTCTGCGATATCTTTGGAAAGGGCTGCGCCTCCAGACACAAAAAAGCGGACGCGGCCTCCGGTCTTGGCAATGATCTTGGTGAATACCAGTTTATGCGCGATCCTGTGCTTGAACTTCAGGCCTCCGGGGAGGGCCTGGTTTTTAAGCCGGTAAACCGCACATCGTTTTCCTACATCCAGGGCCCAGAAAAAGATCTTGCGTCTGAGAGGAGGGCTGGCCAACACACTGTCAATGACTTTGGCATAGATCTTCTCCAGAATCCGCGGGACATTCACCATGATGGTGGGCCGAATCTCGAGCAGATTTTCCCCCAGGGTCTCCAAGCTCTCTGCATACCCGATGGTGCATCCATTATAGAGATAGGTAAAGCTCACCATCCGCTCCAATACATGCGAAAGCGGTAAAAAGGAAAGCGTCGTGTCTTCCACTGAGAAATCCAGGATCTCGTCAATAGCCCTGACATTGCTCATAAAATTGCCATGCATCAACATGACGCCCTTGGGGATGCCGGTGGTACCGGATGTGTAGATGATGGAGGCGATGTCATCCGGTTGGACAGCTTGCGCGGTTTCAACAAAGCGCCCGGGCTCTTCCTGGGCCAGTTTTCTCCCCTGCTCCTGGACGTCCCGGAAGCTGATCACGCCTTCCGGCGGATCTTCCTGAAGCGAAACAAAGTGCTCGACCTTGACCAACTGGTCTTTTACCGCACTGATTTTGTCCCACAATTCAGGAGAGGAATAGACAACTATCTTGGCATCGCTGTTGTTGATGATGTACTCGACCTGATCAGGCATCAGAGACGTGTAGATGGGAACCGTGATACCCCCCAGGCACAGGGTGGCCATATCGGTCATGGCCCAGAAGGGACTGTTACTGGAAAATATAATGAGCTTGTCCCCTTTTTTCATGCCTAAAGATTGAAGTCCAAGAGAAAAATCCTTGACCCACGCTTCGTATTCTGCGGTAGAGATGGCTACATACTCCCCATCTTTTTTGTAGAGCATTTGCACGTCTTTGGGATAGGATTTGACAGTATTGAGAAAAAGTTGACTGATGGTCTCGATCATGAGGCCCTCCTAGGTCCAGGTTGGCTAAATTCTATGGGAGTCTGGTCCGGCCTGTCAAGCCTCCAGCACAAAAACCGGAATCCGAGTCAAGTATGCAAATATCCCTCAGAAAAATATACCCCATGAAAGATTTCCCAAGTGCTCGAATGAAGGCAATACAAAGAGGTCATTTTTTTTGAACCAAAATGTGTCAGGGTTTAAGGATCGGTTAAGATTCGCAGACCTTGGCGATAGAACAGATTTTGTCACCTTTCCCCAGGTTGATGATGCGAACGCCCTGAGTCGCCCGTCCGATAGAGCGGAGAGGTTCGGTCTTAAACCGGATGACTTTGCCCTGCTGAGTGATCAAAAGCATCTCATGCTCCAAAATCCCCACCATGCCGATGGCCTTTCCGATCTTATCATTGACTTTTAGATTGAGAACACCCTTCCCTCCGCGGTGATGCTTGGGATAGATCTCTGCTTCGGTCTTTTTACCGTAGCCCTTTTCGCTGGCTGTAAACACGTATTTTTCATTTTCCCCGGCCACCACCATCCCAATGATCCGATCTTTTTTCCCCAGGGTTATGCCCTTGACACCGGCGGCTGTCCGCCCCATGGGGCGGATCTCTTTCTCATTGAATTTGATACTTTTCCCTAACTCTGTCCCGATGATGATTTCGTTGTCTCCGTTGGTCAGTTTGGCCATCATCAGTTCGGATTTGGGATTGAGCGTTAAAGCGATGATCCCACCCTTACGGATATGGCGAAAATCACTCAGCCGGCTCTTTTTGATCTTGCCATCGGAGGCGAGCATGACAATATAAAGATCCTCGGCAAAATCCTTTACCGCCACCACAGAGCTGACAGATTCATCAGGTCCCAACTCCATAAGATTCTTAATGGATTTTCCCCGATTCGCTACGCCGACGTCCGGGATAAATAGGGCCTTCAACCAGTACATCCGCCCCTGGTTGGTAAAGATCAGAAGGTAATTGTGGGTGGAGCAGATGATCAGATCCTGCACCACATCCTCGACCTTCATGCTGATTCCCCGTTTGCCTTTGCCGCCCCGGATCTGAAACCGGTAACTGCTGAGCGATGTGCGTTTGATATATCCAGAGGACGTGTAAGTTATGGCCACATCCTCTTCCTTGATCAAATCTTCCAGACGCAGATCTGAAACATTCTCGGCAATAATCTCGGTCCGCCGTGGATTGTCGTATTCCTTTTTGATCTTTTCGAGTTCTTCAACAATGATATCCAGGATCAGTTCTTCACTGCCCAGGATGCGCTTGAGCTTGCGGATAAGTTCCAGAAGATTCTGGTACTCCAGCTGGATCTTCTCTCTTTCCAATCCAGTCAGCTTCTGCAGCTGCATCTCTAAAATTGCCTGGGCTTGGATCTTGGTCAGCTTGAATCGCGTGATCAAGCCGGTCCGGGCTTCGTCCACAGAACGGGACCCCCGAATAAGCGCGATGATCTCATCCAGGTTGTCCAAAGCGATGGTAAGACCTTCCAGGATATGGGCCCGCTGTTCAGCTTTTTTCAGATCAAACCGCGTACGACGTTTGATCACATCCTGGCGGTGGGAGATGAAATAGCGCATCATGTCCACCAACATCAGCACCTTTGGCTGCTTGTCCACTATTGCCAGGAGAATAATGCCGAAGGATGTCTGAAGCTGTGTGTGTTTGTACAGATTATTGAGGATGACCTCGGAGTGCTCGCCGCGCTTGACCTCAATCACGGCACGCATACCTTCCCGGTCTGACTCGTCCCTGAGATCAGCCACCCCCTCGATCTTTTTGGCATTGACCAGATGAGCGATGTTTTCCAAAAGACGGGCTTTGTTGACCATGTAGGGCAGCTCTGTGATGATGATCTTGTCCCGTTCACCCTTGGCAGCCCTTTCAATCACCGCTGTGGCCCTCAGCGTGATGATGCCTTTTCCGGTCTTGTAGGCGTTTTCAATTCCCTCCCGGCCGAATATAAAGCCGCCGGTGGGAAAATCCGGACCTGGCACAAACTCCATTATTTTTTCCAGCGATGCATTGGGATGACGGATGAGATGAATGATGCCGTCGATCACCTCTCCCAGATTGTGAGGCGGGATGTTGGTGGCCATTCCCACAGCGATCCCGGATCCGCCGTTTACCAGCAGATTGGGAAATTTGGCGGGAAAGACCTCGGGCATCGTGAGGCTTTCGTCATAGTTGGGGATAAAGTTGACCGTGTCTTTTTCAAGATCGGCTAACAGCTCATGGGCCATTTTTTTCATGCGGATCTCGGTATACCGCATGGCAGCCGGGGGATCTCCATCCACAGACCCGAAATTGCCCTGGCCGTCAATAAGCGGAAACCGCAGGCTGAAATCCTGAACCATGCGCACGATGGTGTCATACACAGCCATATCGCCGTGAGGGTGGTATTTACCGATCACATCCCCCACGATGCGTGCAGATTTTTTATAGGGCTTGTTCCAGGCATTGCCCATATCGTGCATGGCGTACAGGGACCGGCGGTGAACCGGCTTCAGCCCGTCTTTGATGTCCGGGATCGCCCGTCCGATGATCACGCTCATGGCGTAATCCAGATAGGAACGCCGCATTTCTTCTTCGATACTGATGACCGACAACTTACTGCTCATAAAATCTCCTTCATCAAATGTCCAGATTCTGTGCTTCCAGGGCGTTCTCTTCTATAAATTTCCGGCGCGGCGCCACCTCATCTCCCATCAGTATGGTGAAGATCTTGTCCGCTTCCACGGCATCTTGGATCGATACCTGAACCAAAGACCGCCTCTCCGAGTCCATGGTGGTCTCCCAAAGCTGGTTCGGGGTCATCTCTCCCAGACCTTTGTATCTCTGGATCACGATGCCCTTTTTGCCGTTCTGGTTGAGGTAATCCAGGAGTTTGGACTCATTCTCTATTTTTATGGGATCCCCGTTGCGCAGGACCTGGAAAGGAGGTCTGTAGTCCTTCAGGTCCATATGGATCTTATAAAGAGACTGGTACCGTGCGGAGTTTATCAAGCTCCTATCAACCTTGCAGACGACCTGCATACCGTTCACTCCGAACGTGACAATGAGCTCATAGAGACCGTACTCTTCATTTTTTGACATGGAACACTCGACTTCTCTTTCCTTGAGGAAGGTCCGGATCGTTTGCATCTTGGCTTTGTCGCGGAGAAAATCCACCCCTGCGACCTCATGCTTGAGCAGCGTGTCAATGAGAAAAAACGGATAGTCTCTTCTTTCCAGGGCGGCCAGGGTATTCTTTTTAACTATGATCTTCTGAAGGAATCGGCGGAATTGATCTCCCCTGAGGGGCTCTTTTGTGCGATTGGCTTTGAGCTGGAATTCATTGGAGATCTTTTTGATCATGTATCTATCGTATTCGCGTTGGTCTCCGATGTACTGGAATGATTTTCCGCGGCTTATCTTATACAGTGGAGGCTGCGCCACATACAAAAAACCACCTTCAATGAGCTTGGGCATCTGACGGTAAAAAAAAGTCAGCAAAAGAGTCCGGATATGAGAACCGTCCACATCCGCATCCGTCATGATGATCACTTTGTGGTAGCGGAGTTTGTCCAGATCGAAATTGTTCTGCTCCACCCCTGTGCCCAGAGCCGAGATCATGAAACCGATCTCTTGGCTCTTGAGGATCTTGTCAAAGCGGGCCTTTTCCACGTTCAGGATCTTTCCTTTTAGGGGAAGGATAGCTTGGAAGCGGCGGTCACGCGCTTGCTTGGCAGATCCGCCGGCAGAATCCCCCTCGACCAGAAAGATCTCGCTCCCGGCCGGATCACGCTCCTGGCAGTCTGCCAATTTGCCTGGAAGGGAAGAGGACCCGAGAACACCTTTTCTCCGCGCCAACTCCCGCGCCTTACGGGCAGCTTCTCTGGCCAGGGCAGCATCCAGGATCTTTAAAACCATCTTTTTGGAAATCGAGGGATTCTCTTCAAAATAGATCGATAGCTGCTCGTTGACTATGGAATCTACAATGCCTTTGACTTCGCTGTTTCCCAATTTGGTCTTGGTCTGGCCTTCGAACTGGGGATTGATGATTTTGAGGCTGAGAACCGCGCACAGCCCCTCCCGAGTGTCATCTCCCCCCAAGTTGGCCTTCAGGTCTTTGATCAGATTGTTGGAGTTGGCGTAATTGTTGATGGAGCGGGTCAAGGCTGACTTGAATCCTACCAAATGTGTCCCGCCCTCTGTGGTGTTGATATTGTTGACAAAAGAAAAAATGGTCTCAGAATAGCCTGTGTTGTACTGCAGCGCTATTTCCACTATCACATCGTCTTTGACTGTTTCAAAGTATATGGGTTTGGGATTGAGTGGGGTTTTATTCTGATTCAGATACTGTACAAATTCCCTGATCCCACCCTTGTACTGAAAATCATTGCATTTGTCCGTGCGTTCGTCCAGGATCGAGATCTTGAGGCCTTTGTTTAAAAACGAAAGCTCACGCAATCTCTTGCTCAGGATATCAAAACTGAATTCCAACTCAGTGAAGATCTCAGTATCGGGTTTGAAGGTGATCTTGGTCCCGGTCCGTTTGGTTGTTCCGATCTTTTTCAGTTTAAAATCGGGCTTCCCTCTTTTATAGCTCTGCGTATATACGCCACCCTCCCGTTTGACCTCGAGAGTGAGCACTTCGGATAACGCATTCACGACCGAGACTCCCACACCGTGCAGTCCGCCGGAAACCTGATAGGACTTGGAATCAAATTTGCCTCCGGCATGGAGTGTGGTCATGACCAGCTCAGCCGCAGATCTTTTAGCGGTTTTGTGCATTCCGACAGGGATTCCGCGGCCATCATCGATAACCGTGACACTGTTATCTTCATGAATGAACACTTCGATACGGCTGCAGTACCCTGCCAGGGCCTCGTCAATGCTGTTGTCTACGACTTCATAGACCAAGTGGTGCAGGCCAGCGGCTCCGGTGCTGCCGATATACATGGCCGGCCGCTTGCGAACAGCCTCTAAACCTTTGAGAACTTTTATGCTTTCCGCGGTATATTTTTTTGTTTTCATGGTCACTTTTTCAAGGGAAAAGAGCAGGTTATGGAGGAAGGATTTTCACATAACCCGTAAGGCATCTTTTACTGGGGTAATTATACCTTATTTTCATTATTTTTGCAAAGTAAAAACTCCCTTTGGAAAGGGATATTTTCAGCCTTTTTTCGACCCTGAGAGGGAAACTTGATCCATCACTGAAATAACGTCCGGCAGCCAGCCTCCTTCTCACAGAAAAGTTATGATCTTTTTTGAAAGATTGCGTGTATTGGGCCATAATTTCTAAGAGAAAATCATGCCCGCCAACCTGCCTCCGCAGTATTTGGAAGCGGAAATATCGTATGCGCACAAACCTTATTTTGGCTCCACCGCATTTCTTATGTCTTTACTACCCACGGGTTTATGGCTATAATGGGGCAGATTTTCGGGGCGTAGCGCAGCCTGGTAGCGCACAGCGTTCGGGACGCTGGGGTCGTGGGTTCGAATCCCACCGCCCCGACCAGCCAATATTTTCCCATACCTTCAGCAGCCCAGGCGCTGGTCTGTTTCCCTGTCGATAAGGCAGGTGTTCTTTGGAAAGGTTATACGACATAATACGACAAAATACGACATTTGCACACAAACTGTTGACAAGCTAAACCCGTAAGCATATTTTCAGTTTGGTCAAGGCAAAAAGGTCGGAATTATTACGGTCAAGCTGAAGGGGGTTGACCGCTCTAATCCGGCCTAGCGGGGCTGAGATCCTTCAAGTCATATTCCAGGCTGCCAAGGCCGATATCCACGGCATGTTTCAGCTGGATGGACCAGTCTATGGGCCTGAGATCGAACATGATGTCTTTTCCGGCACGCTCATTTACCAGATCGATGGAAGCTTTGTCCAATGCCACGGGATCTCGCGAGGCCAGAATGCCGATGTCATCCAGAAAGATCGGAGCATCCTGGGTCATACAATCGCAGTCCTTGGTCATTTTAATCAGGAAGTTCATGTAACCTGATCGCTCCCCAAACAAGCTGTGAACACTATAGGCATACTCTGCTATTTTTTCCTGAACACGATCTTTATCGCCATCCCAGCTGAAAGCA
>JAUWSR010000227.1 GCA_030609975.1 Acidobacteriota bacterium
GCGGAGCCGGCCTTCCGTGACTGTCACATCCTCGATGGAGATATTGGCCGCAGCGTTTTCCAGATGTTCCGCGGACCTGCGTGCGGTTGTATCCAGTTCCTGAGGCAGGGCCTTGACTCCCAACTCGTTCCGGTACCTGTTGAGGACTCTGGGCATGAAGAAATTCCCACCCTTGAAAACGTGGCGGGAGAATTTGTCCCGGTCCTTTCCCATTACTCCGGTCACGGGCATCTCGCCCTCGACGATGGGCATGTGGCAGGACTGGCATCCCTGGCTTCTGTAATAGGAGCTGTGCTTCCACTCCAGATAGGGCGCCTGCTCCGCGATCTCGCCGACCACTTCTCCCTTTTCGTTGAGGGCATGGGTGAAGACGGTGTGGCAGCTGCCGCAGAGCTCAGAGCTCTGGATGTGATCGCCCTTCTCAGGCTGGAATTGGACGGATGACCGCATCAGAGCTTTCCTCCCCTCGTCCACCTCAAAGGGGCCGTAAATCTTGCGCTCGCCCAGAGGTGTCGAGTTGTCCACCACAAATCCGGCAGTGAAGCTCTCCCTCTCGCCCAATTTGTCCTTTTGGATCTGGTGGCACATGGAGCAGGAAACCCCGTCAGCCGCTAGGAGATCCAAATCCGATTCCGCACCCAAGATGGGCAGGTGATCAAAGACAGATTCCTTCTCATCACGGATTTTGGCCATGTAGCGGGTCATGGGGAAGTGGCAGGCGGAGCACTCATGCTGGATAGCCGAGGATGCCGAGGGACGGACCAGAATCTCCCGGCGGACGGCGGCTTGCCAGTAGGGATCACGCGCAGCGTTGGCCATCATGGAGGAACGCCAGTCTCCTCCAATGGAGACATCCTCGCCCTTGGGAGAGATCAGACCGTTGTGGCAGGAGATGCACTGGTCCGACGTGACAAAAAGCTGGGCAAGAGGAGCAGAAGCAGCTCCGATAAATATCAACACAGCCAGCGACGACAAGAGTATATGTTTAATTTTCATTGTTCTTACCATCCTTCGAAGAATCCGCCGTCAAACCAGTCCCAGAGAATGTAGGCCATAAACCGTACAGGCCGCCCTTCCCTTTCATTGATGGGTATGCGCACACCGAAATTTAACATGATGTGCTGCCGTGTGTTGAGGGTTATCTGAATTTCAGGCACCACGTCCCAGTGAATCTTCGCCCCTCCTTTAAGATCTCTGGCAGTAAGAAGCTCGATCATAGGCGACCAGGCCCGTCCCCAGGGACCGGAGGTGAATGTGCGCCCCACTGCCATACGCAGGAAGGCCTCTTTTTCCGCCTTGTCACTTTGAAAGGGAAGCTCCAATCCCAGCTGGGACTGAAAGAAAAAGTCGGAGGGAAGAATCTGGCCGTAGGTCAGGAAGGGCTCCAGAACGAAAGTACCTTTACCGAAGCCCCGGGTTTCATCGCCGGTGGGCAGTATCAATTCAGCCGTGGCGCTGAAAATGGAACCGTGCTCGCCGCTGTGATATAGGGCGCGCTTGACCGCCAGGGCGATATCGCCGAGGTTGGAGCCCCAGCCGGTCCCGCTGCCCGGCCCGTTGGAGTCCTGCATCTTGTTCCACCCGAAGGGGAAGACAATTTCCCACTGGTTGCGGGCCCCAAATCTCTGCTCGTAAACGATTTTGTTGGTTATTTCACTCAGATCCTCATCAATAGCCACGCTCACCACAAGCTCGTCCTCGGGAAATGCCTTTCCTGTATAAAGCGGCCGGGGCAGGTTATGCTCTCCCCGCGGCCAGTTCTTATTCGAACAAAGGGTGTTGATGTAGCGGACGGTAAGCTCCAGTTCCTCCACCTTGAGCACCTCGCCGAAGGCAGGCATCAGCCGGGAAAATCCCCTCACAGGCCCCCCCTGATGAGCGATGGCCACCCAATCGGCCCGCGGCTCGCGAGACGCGAAGTCACAGTCTGTAAAATCAGGGATGGGCGTGTCGAAACCGACGCTGCTCTGCGACTGCCCTTTGCCGTCAGCGCCGTGGCAGCCGGCGCAGGCCTTCATATAAATTTCGCGTCCGGTTTTCAGATCCCCGGAAAGATCCGATTGAGGCCCGGCAAAAACAGGTACCAACAGGAGGGAAACTACCGCTGCCGCCAACATGGTCCGGAGAGAGAGCCCGGAAAGATGCTTTTGGTTGGATGTCATGCTATAGTCCTTTTAGTCTGAAGAATTCGTAATAAACCTTTATAAAAAAATATAACATCTCTTGCAAAATCCTTCAAACATAATTATGAGAATTTCCTTTCATAGCACATATCATCCCCTTGGCTCATGGTTCGAATCGATCAGGACTCATGCATTATATCCATTTTCCGGAACAAATCACTTGACAGTTCCACAAATATGTTTCAGAATATGGAAGTAATGAGAAAAAGAGGACAAAAATGAAACTTTTATCCCGTTCTGAAGAACTTGTTTTGTTGGCTGTCTGGAAACTCCAGGAAGAGGCCTACTGTGTCCCCATCCGGAGCGAGCTTATGCAGATAACACGCAAAAACTGGTCTTTCGGCTCCATCTACGATCCACTGGAAAGGCTGGAGCGAAAAAAGCTGCTGGAATCCTATCTGACCGAACCGACCAAGGAACGCGGCGGTCGCAGCAAACGTATCTACCGGATGACCAAACACGGCAAAAAAGCCCTGATGGAGCTGAAGAGGATCCAGGAAACGCTTTGGCAGGGAGCTATGGACCTCAAAGCTTGAAATCCAAAGAAAAATGACACCGAACCCGAAATATCAAAAGCTGCTTAAATTCGCAGAGTGGGTGCTCAAATCCATCCATTCCGACCATGGCGAATACACCCACCTGGGTGATTTCAGTGAGGTATTCAGCCACATCCAAGCAGAGCGCGGCCCGGCGGCTGCTTTGTTCTGGTACTGGCTCCAGGTCGTCCGCTCTCTCCCGGGTTTCGCCACCAACAGAATTTACTGGAGCTTCATCATGTTTAGGAACTATCTGATCATATCTTACCGCACCACGCTTAAAAACAAATGGTTTTCCCTTTTGAACATAGCCGGCCGGGCTGTGGGAATGGCCTGCTTTATCCTGATCCTGATGTTTGTCCAATTTGAAACAAGCTTTGATCGCTTCCATGAAAAATCAGACAGAATATGCCGCGTGATCAGCCGCCATACCAAAAGACAGCCGGATGTCACTGAATTCGATGACAACACACCAGAACTACTGGCAGAGGCATTAGCTGCAGATTTTCCTGAGATCAAGAGAGCCACCCGAACCAGGGAAGCCTTTGCGGACAGGGCCATTCTTCAATATCAGGATAAGATTTTCTATCAGAAAGGGATCTTTGCCGATCCTGAGTTTCTGAAGATCTTCTCGTTTCCCTCGCTCAAGGGGGATCTAGAGCAAGCACTGGTGGTACCCAAGTCCATCGTTCTTACCCAACACGTGGCCCAAAAACTTTTCGGCAGCGACGATCCTCTGGGCCGAATTATTTCCTATAAGGAAAGAAACCGCCAATATGACATGACAGTGACGGGTGTGATAGCGGATGTCCCCAAAAACTCCCACCTCCAGTTTGACTATATCGTCTCACATGCCACCACAGTTGCCGAAAAAAAAGACAGCTATATGATCGGCAACTGGAATGTCTGGAACTACGCGACCTACGTCGAACTCACGGATTCCCAAGCGAAATCCCAGGTCGAGGAAAAATTTCCTGCCTTTCTTGCCAGACAAGGTCAAGAAGCGGGAAGCGATGAATTCTTCCTACAGCCGATCAGGGATATTCATCTCAAATCACAAATCCGAGGAGAACGTGCAACCAACAACCAGATCCAGTATGTGTATCTCTTTATGTCGATCGCCCTCATCATTCTGCTTATCGCCTGCATCAACTACATGAACCTGGTCACGGCCCGCTCTATGACTCGGGCCAAGGAGATCGGCATTCGTAAGGTGGCGGGAGCAAATCGCCGACAGCTCAGTAAGCAGTTTTTAGGAGAAACACTGTTGGTCACTGCCTTCGCCCTGGGATTTTCCCTGCTGACGATCAAATTCATCCTCCCCTATTTTAATATCCTGATCGGGACCGATCTCCAGTTAAGCGCACTCACCCAACCTAACCTCCTTGTCTTGATCGCAGGCACAGTTCTGTTTGTAGGGATCGCCTCCGGAACCTATCCTGCGCTGATCCTGTCGGCTTTGAAGCCGGTGAATGTCTTTAAGGAATTCAGTGCATTCGGGAAAAAAGGAGCAGGGCTGAGGAATGTTTTGGTGGTATTTCAGTTCGGTGTCTCCATCGTCCTGATCGCCTCCACCCTCATTGTCTATAACCAACTGAATTTCATCAAGAATCAAAAGCTCGGGTTTGACCGGGAACATGTCGTGCTCATTCCAGTGTGGGAAAAGGAGACCAGCGACAAAGCTCAAGCCATAAGGACCGAGCTGCTGCAGCATCCCGAAGTTACTGGTGTTTCCATTTCCGGAGGCCTGCCCACGAATATCCGCAGCCGCTACTTCGGAGGTAAATTCATGAAGGACAATGGAGAGTACGTAGAAACGTTCGTGTGTTTTGACTATGTGGATTACGATTTTCTGGATGTCTTTAAGATCGAGCTGGTAAAGGGACGAAATTTTTCCCGGGAATTCGGTGAGGACAAAAAGGCGATCCTTATCAACGAAACACTCTGGAAAAAGCTTGGGTGGGCAGATCCGGTGGGCAAAGAAGTCGACGTCATGGACTACAACCGCGTGATCGGAGTCGTGAAAGATTTCCATTTTGCCTCTTTCCACAAGGAGATAGAGCCCATGGTGCTGGCGTTTGGGGAAGGTGGCAATATCGCAGTCCGGATCCAACCGGGTGGGGTTACGAGCCGGGTGGAACTGATTCGTACTGTCTTCGAAAACAACTCCAAGAGCCAGCCTTTCGATTTTTACTTTTTGGATGACTCCTTTAATGAATTTTATCGAAAGGAGCAGAGAACCGGAGAGATCTTCGGATACTTTTCCCTGCTGGCCATCTTCATCGCCTGCTTGGGTCTTTTGGGACTGGCTTCTTTTACAGTTGAGCGGAGGACCAAAGAGATCGGGATCCGCAAGATCCTGGGCGCTCCTGTCACCAAGCTCGTGGGCCTGTTGACCAAAGATTTTGTGAGGATGGTGGTATTGGCTAACCTGATCGCCTGGCCTGTGGCCTATATCGCCATGCGCAAATGGCTGGAAAACTTCGCCTACCGGATCAACATAACCCTCGGGACATTCCTGCTGGCAGCGGCGGCGGCGCTCCTCATCGCCTTTATCACCATCAGCACCCAGACCTTGAGGGCAGCGTTGTCCAATCCTGTGGATACGCTTCGCTGCGAGTAGAGTGCCTCATTCTCCAAACGAGACTATAACGCTTGATCAGGGGATCTCCCTCTACCCGCTCAGGAAACCAACGTCACTCTTGCCGAGCTGCAAACTCAGGCAGCAATATCTCAAGCGCTGGAAGAAGAATCTGGTATTGATTGCTCTCCGTATCGTTCATCATGCCCGCGACTGTCAGGCTTTTGCCGGGGAAGTGGTAGACGAAAGATTGAAACCCACCATGACCGTAGAAAGCCAGGCCGTTTTTGGGGGAATGGATACTTACTTACTTATTACCCATAAATATTCTTTGACTTCGTTGATCACTGTAGAGAATGAGGATACCAGCGTTCCGTCACTCAGCTTTTTGGCCTCAAGGAGGAAGGGCCCAAATGGAACAGAGCCGATGGTTTTGCTTTCGGCATCAGCAATATCACCCAGGTAGGCACCTCTGTTAAAGATTTGCAAGGTCTCCCCATAGGAATTGGTCACGGTGAGTGTAGCAGGACCCTGGATCGTCCATTCCAAATCCCCGCCCTGGTCCAAATTGAATTCCACCAATTGAATCACTACCGCGGAGTCTATTACTCTGACCTCGAGCTGGTTTATTCCCAAGGCTATCTTTTCAAGGGTCGCAGAGGCATCATTCTCGATGCTTAATCTATAGACTCCATCCAGATATATATCGACCGCTATGCCGCTTGCATTGATGACGATGAGATTGGCTTCGGTGCTGACTTCCGAGCTGTCGGGGCTCTTACAGTCCCAGGATGACAAAAGGAAGATTCCTAAAACGGCAAGGATTGCAATACTGTGCATTATTCGTGTTCCTTGCCACCTTGACATACTCCCATCAAATATATCCATCATCCGACGCATTATAGCCTTCCGTGTTGTTATAGATTCCCGATGATATTCAAACTATCTCGCACCTCTATAATACATGCAATGACCAGCGAATGCCAGTCGGGGCGGTGGGATGGATTCCCTTACGGCAGTCCCAGCCGGTCCAGCAGTTCATCGATCCTCGGATCCTTCGGGATCTGCCAGGAATCCGTGGGAGTCACTCTGATCCAAGGTAAAAAGCTGTCTCTCTCCTCATAGGCCTTTTTCACCCACTCAAATGCTTGA
>JAUWSR010000153.1 GCA_030609975.1 Acidobacteriota bacterium
AAGATCAGCGGCGCCGAAATACCCCAAACACTGGATTTTTTAAAATCAACGTGGGAAGAGCTGGTTCCTAACCGATCTTTTGGATTTTTCTTCCTGGACGATGAGCTTGATAAACTCTATGACGCTGAGGAGAAGATGGGGCGGATTTTCGGTGTCTTTACCGTCCTGGCAATCCTCATCGCTTGTCTGGGATTGTTTGCATTGGCTTCTTTTACTACCGAACTTCGTACCCATGAGATCGGTATCCGGAAGGTGATGGGAGCTCAAATTTCCGGGATTATTTTTCTGTTGTCCCGGGAATTCGCCAAATGGGTGCTCATCGCCAATCTGATCGCCTGGCCCATGGCCTATTTGATCATGCAGAACTGGCTGGACGGATTCGCCTATCGTATAGATATCGGGATTCTGACCTTTCTCCAGGCGATGCTGTTGGCATTTGGTATAGCACTCTTCACAGTCAGTTTCCAAGCGGTTAAGGCAGCCCTTGCCGATCCGGTAATATCCCTTCGCCACCAATAAGAATCTGGGAGCAGAACCGTGCATAAGGGCAAGGTTTAGCCGTAAATACAAATTTCCTTTGTAAAACCCCAGTTTTGTCTGTTAATATGACTTTTAGGGGAGGCAATGATGCTTAAGAAATACCAGGTTCTTCTACCTGATTGGTTGGAGGAACACGTTAAATTTTTGGCAATGAAATACGATCTGAGCTTTTCTGAGATCATCCGCGGAGAGCTTTGTTACACCACCCTGTCAGCTATCATGCATCGCTACCCCGAGTACAAACCTAAACTTTCGCCTGAAAAGATCATGGAGCTGTTTCAGGAACATGATTATGCGGATTCCGAAGAAACAGAGATATACCGCATCATGACCGATATATATTTCGAAACCCGCAAAGCGCTCGAATATTGGAAAGAAAAAAAATCAAATAAAAAGGACCAAGCTTAACCAAGAACTCCTAAAAAACCTCTCGCCCGTCCATTCCACTCTCAAATTCCCAATATTGGAACGAATTGTGTTAAATTAGCCCCGATTTTCTTTGCTGTATTATTAGCAGTAAGCTGCAGTTCAACAACATCCCCAGACAGTACGGGTGCGCCCCCTGACCACACAGTCAGCAAAAGTAGCGTAAATCACAAAAGTGGGTTGAGCAATCCAGTGGCCAACTGTACACAATGCCACGGAAACGACCTGATGGGCGTCACTTTCGGCGTCTCCTGCTTTATGTGCCACGGCAAGAAATCGTAAACCGTCGATGTGCTGAGATTGGACCATGAATAATTCAGGCTACTCGTATTTGAGGGCCTTAACAGGATCAGTATTAGCCGCTCTATAAGCCTGGAAGCTCATGCTCAACCAAGCTACGCCCAAGGTAAGCAGTCCTGCAATCGCAAAAGCCGGCCAGTTCAGCTCGACCCGATAAGCGAAATTTTGCAGCCAGCTTTTCATGACAAAATAAGCCACAGGCCAGGCGATCAGATTGGCCAGTGCCACCCAGCGGGTCAAGTCTTTGGAAAGCAGCACCATGATCCCAGGAACCGTGGCTCCCAGGACACGGCGGATTCCGATCTCCCGTGTCTTTTGCTCGGCTGCAAATGCCGCTAATCCCAAAAGCCCCAAACAGGCGATCCCTATCGCTAATAGTGAAAAAACCTTAAATATGTGGTTGGTCCTTTTTTCATTATGATATAGGGAATCAAAATCCGCATCCAGGAAGGAATATTCCAAGGGAAACCCCGGAACAAATTGTTTCCAAGTGCTTCGAATGACATCCAACGCGCTTAAAACACTGCCGGGTTGAATACGGACTGACACAAAAGATTCAGACTGATCGTATACTCCCGGCAGAAGCAGAATTGCCCCGGGCCTGACCGAATAATGAAGAGATTCATAGTGAAAGTCTTTCACGACTCCAATAACGGTAGTTACATTGTCTCTGCTGAAGGAGATGGTCTTTCCGATTGGATCCTCCCATCCGATCAGTTTAGCAGCGGACTCATTGATGACAATGCCTTGAGCGTCAGTGGAGAATTCACGGGAAAAGAAACGTCCCTGGGCCATTTCCATTCCCAAAGTATCCAGCAGATCATGGTCACCGACAAGGAAATTCAGAGTGATGCCTTCATCTGATCCCTCGGGTCTGCAGCCCCAGTTGTTGAAGTTACGGCCGGGAATGACGCTGGACCCGCTCACTGCCAGGATCTCAGGATGCTGCAGCAGGCTGTCCTTAAAAGAACGGCTTTGGTCATCCAGAGGGTTGGGAGTTTTTATAACCACGACATGTTCTTTCTCGAATCCAAGGTTTTTACTGCGCATAAATCCCGTTTGGCGATGGACCACAAAGGTTCCCACCACCAGAAAAATCGAGATGGCGAACTGGATCAAAACAAGAGCATTGCGCAGTCGGAAATTCTGGGACGCGCTCCGTAGGCGCCCATGGAGCACACTGATAGGTTTAACTGAAGACAGGTAGAAAGCAGGATATGCGCCCGAAAAAACTCCGATGACCAAGGCCAATCCCAAAAGAGCAGGTAAAAGCAACGGCTCTTCGAGGTAGGGCATAGTCAAAGGTCGGCCGATAAGGGACCGGAAGGCAGGAAGCAGAGCATGGACCAGGAAAATCGCCAGAAGCAGTGCCATAAAAGATGCCGCCAGGGATTCCAACAAAAATTGACGGAGAAGAGGTCCTCGAGAAGAACCGACCACTTTACGGATCCCGACCTCACGTGCACGGTGGGCAGAGCGTGCTGTAGCCAGGTTCATGTAGTTGACCGAAGCGATCAGCAGAATGAACAGCGCGATCAGGAAGGACACAGATACATAGGAAGCATTTCCATTGGCTTCAAATTCCCCACTCAGATCGGAATGAAGGTGAATGCTGGCTAGAGGCTGAAGATAATATTCCCAATAATTTCCCTTTTCCAGCCAAGCATCAAAATCCATTCCAGCCGTCGTGTAATTGCGGACCAGATCCGGGAACTTGGCATCGAACTCAGCGGCCGAAGCTCCTTCCCGGAGTTGGATGTAGGTAATATAACTGTTGGCAAACCAGTTCGGATTCTGGAGCGCTTCCTTGTCTGTGATAATGGAGCAAAAAATGTTGAAATGGAAATGGGAGTTATCCGGTATCTGCCGGATCACGCCCGTAACCAGAAAATCCTGACCACCGATCGTGAGCGTTGACTCCAGCGCTTCTCTTTCCCCAAAGTACTTTTTAGCAATAGACTCCGTGATTACGACCGTGTTGGGCTCTGCCAGCGCCGTGTTTGGATCCCCGCTGACAGAAGGCAGAGTGAACACCTTGAAAATGTCCCCATCGACGAAAGTGGCCTTGTATTCATTGAAGGCCTTATCCCCGGCCCTGACCGCAATACCATCATCGAAATCTTGGAATCGGATGGAGTATTCCACCTCAGGATAATTCTCGAGCATGGTGTCTGTGAGAATAGCTGGAGTGAAAACTTGACGGATCTTGGTGTCTCCTATGCTGGCCCGGACCGCGATCCGTTGGATTCTATCCACATTCTCATGAAAGCGGTCATAGCTGCGTTCGTAACGGACGAACAAAAAGATCAATATGGCACTGGCCATCCCCACAGCCAGACCGAAGATATTGATAAAGGAATATCCTTTATGTTTGAAGATGTTCCTTAAGGCAACCGTTAGATAGTTCTTTAGCATGCTGTATTCTCCTCTATGTCTCTATTGTGATGACGAGATCGAGGTATAAATGGTTGCATAGAAAAGGCGAGTGGAGAAATTTATAACTGGTGTGCATCCGCTTCACTCGTGTTTGAGAGAGTCAACAGGATTGGCCAGGGCAGCCCGCAGGATACTGGAAGTGGTCGCGCCAAGAACCTTTCGAATCCCGATCTCTTTGGTGCGCTGAAGAGACATAAAGAAGGACATGCCGAATATGCCCAACCCGGGAACGAATACTGCCAGGATCGAAAATATCCCGACGACACGGCCCAACAATTCCTCCGCCTGATACTGCTGAGTGAAATAATCGTCCAAGAAAAAATATTGGAAGGGATTGCCCGGAAAGAACTTTGTATAAAATTCTTCCACAAAACGAATGGTCTCCTTTTTGCTTCATACGTAATTATGGACCACAGGGATTTAGTTGTAAAATATCAACATAAGTAAGATAGTGTTCTTCGTGCTATAATTTACTGAAATGAATCCACTATCTACACGGGCACTTAAAAATCTCATTCGTGAGACAGGAGCTAGAGCAAGCCGGGGGGCAGCACGAGAATTAGCCAGGTCACTGGAGGATATCGCTTGGGATATCGCTGAGCGCAGCCGAGATCTGGCCGAACATGCCGGCAGGCGGACGATCAAGGA
The DNA here is from genome assembly GCA_030609975.1 of Acidobacteriota bacterium. Classification (GTDB taxonomy): domain Bacteria; phylum Acidobacteriota; class Aminicenantia; order Aminicenantales; family Aminicenantaceae; genus JAUWSR01. The sequence goes on from JAUWSR010000153.1 coordinate 4,351, forward strand.
AAAGGACATCCGCTTTGCCGTCAGAGAAATCCGAGAGAACGATTGAATTATTCTGTCCCACAATGAGTTTGCCTCCCCGGTTTCTATGGGGCTATAATTTGAAATTAGAGCGATATTTAGGCAGATAAAACATGAAAGACATCGATCTAGACAAGATATACCGGGAAACGCCTCTGGCTGAGATCCCATGGAACAGTGAACTTCCGCCAGAGGCACTCGTGAGATTGGTTGAGAGTAGCCGCATCAAGCCCTGTAGAACACTCGATCTGGGCTGCGGTGCCGGGAACTATGCTGTCTATTTTGCAGGCAAAGGATTTGAGGTCACCGGGGTCGACATCTCCCCCACTGCCATTAAGCTCGCCCAAGAAAATGCCAAGCAGGCAGGTGTAGAGTGTACTTTTCTGGCCGCAGATGCTCTGAGTGACCTGAGAGAGATCCAAGAGGATTACGATTTCATCTATGACTGGCAGTTACTCCACCATATCTTTCCGGAAGACCGTCACAAATATGCCCACAATGTGAATAGGCTACTGCATTCCGACGGTAGGTATCTTTCTTGCTGTTTCAGTGAAAAGGATCCTCAGTTCGGCGGTTCGGGCAAATACCGCACGACCTCATTGGGGACGGTCCTCTTTTTTTCTTCGGAACAGGAAATTAAAGAGCTCTTTGAACCTTATTTCACAATAGAGGAACTAAAAACCATCGAACTCCCGGGGAAATTTGCACCCCATCAAGTTATTTTCGCTTTCATGCAGAAGAAGTAGACGAATTGGAGGGAGAATCAAGCACGATGTCGTCCCGGACATAAACCACACTGGTCTCTCGGAGCATGCTCTGGAACTGATCCGGAGAGAGGTCATCCTGGATAGCCACCTTAATGGGTTTTCCAAAGTACAGTTTTTTGTTGAGTGCATCCACCAGGCTGTTGATGTGGATATACATACTGGCCTGAGCCTTATCCACCACCACAGTGACAACATTCTCATGGGCGCGGATGGCCTTCACGCCATCGAATTTGGCGACCCGTGTCACCAACCGTTTCACCATGCGGCTCTTCCTGTTTTTGATGTAGCGGAAGAGAAAAAGTCCGATCAGAACAAAACCCAGTAAAGATCCCCAATTGATATTGGTAAAGACCACGATGGCTGCCACAGCGATCGCACCTAAAGCAGCTGCGATCCCTGTCGTCCCAAAGGGCAAAGAGGTCTTCACCCAATCCTTCATCATCTCAAGCCGGTAGCCGGGTGAAGCAGGGCGGCGGACGCCGGAATCAAGGTCCGTTTTGAGGTGTTTCAAGTCAGAGTGTAAAGCCCCTGCGTCTTTGTAACGGTCTTCGGGACGCTTTCGCAGACAGCGGGCGATGATGCGATGGACTTCCGGTGGAAGGTTTTTACGTAGAACAGTGACCGGGCGGACCTCCTCAAAAGCGATGGCATGCATAGTGTCCAAGGGGCTGTCCCCTTTAAAGGGAAGCTCTCCTGCCACCATCTCATAAAGGACGATCCCTAAGGAAAAAACATCCGAGGAATAACTCAAATCCTGTCCCCGAGCCTGCTCTGGGCTCATATAAGGGATGGTTCCCAGCACGGTCCCGGCCAGGGTCTGTTTCATGGTGTCTGTCTCGGTCTGATCGGGCCAGGTTTGAGTACCTGCTGCTGCGGCTTGGGGCTCCATCAGCTTAGCCAGCCCAAAATCCAGGAGTTTAGCATGACCATCACGCGTAACCATGATGTTGGCCGACTTGATATCCCGGTGGAGGATATTGGATTTATGAGCCTTGTGGAGACCATCAGCCACCTGGAGGGCAACCTCTACAGCGCCGAGTAGATCAAGTTCTTGATTGGCGATCAGCCGGCTTATTGTCTGGCCGTCGACATATTCCATGGCGATAAAGGTGATGTCGTCCACTTCATCGATGTCATAAACCTGAGCAATTGCCGGATGAGTGATGGAGGCGGCAGCCCGGGCTTCCTGCATGAAGCGCCGCAGCCTGTCCGGGTTTGCAGTCAGATCGGCCTTAAGGACCTTGATGGCAACCGGCCGGTTGAGCTTCTGATCCAAGGCGCGGTAAACGATACCCATGCCACCCTTGCCCAGCAGCTCTTCGACCTTATAGTGTTTGATCTCTTTTCCGACCATGGGAGTTTCCACAGATTGTTATCTATCCTATATCACATGCATTTAGGGGACACAACAGTTAATACGAAATTTGCCCGGCAAAAGACGACGCGATGCTCGCTAAATAGCCTGGATTATTCACGGGTCGAGATTAGTACAGCGACAAGAAAGTGGCACATGAGCTGTAGTCAACTACAGCGATTGGGCCACAACGAAGTCGATGTGCTGAGATCGGCGCGCCCGAAGGGTGAAAAATTCAGGGTGGATTATTCGTAGCGGAGGGAGTCAACAGGATTGGCAAATGCAGCTTTGGCAGAATAAAAATAAACCGTAGCCAGTGCGATTAAGATGGCGACCAATCCTGAGATCAAGAAAAGATCCCAACTCAGATCGGTCCTGTAGACAAACCTCTGCATCCATCGATTCAAGGCATACCAGGCAATGGGCCAAGCAAATACATTGGCCAGGACCACCCACTGCATAAAATCTTTCATAAAGAGCACGGTGATACCTGAAGCAGACGATCCCAGCACCTTTCGAATGCCGATTTCCTTGGTACGTCGCTCCACAGAAAAGGAAGCCAGACCAAGGAGCCCTAGACAGGAAATGAAAATTGCCAGGGCTGTAACATAGTTGATGATATTCCCGGTGATGTGCTCATAGCGATACATATTGTCCAACATCGCATCGAGAAACCGGACCGTTACCGGATAGTTGGGGATGACCTCCTGAATGGATTTTTCAATGGATGCGATTGTCTGAGGAATGTCGCCCGGGGCCATACGGATTATTAAATTCGAAAGGCCGGCAGAGTCGGAAAGAACCAAAATAAAAGGGTGCAGCTGCCGGTGAAGAGACTGGACATGGTAATCTTTGACCACTCCGATGATCACGCCGGGATCCGCCCAGTTCGCACCTTGACCGCGAATTATCTTTTCGCCAACCGGATTTTCTAATCCTAGAGCGTCGGCCGTAGCTTCATTGATCACGTAGGCATCTTTGTAATCGGAGGTGAAATCACTGGAAAAAAATCGCCCCAAAGCAAGATCGATCTTCAGGGTAGCAAGGTAGTCGTAATCCACCCAGGCACATCCGGTATTGCACGTTCTCTGCTCCTCTCCATCAAACCAGCCTGTTCTCATCGAACTGTTCCAGTGGACCATGTTAAAGGAGGAGCCGGAAACGTTTTCAATCTCGGGCATTTTAAGCAGCCGCTCCTTAACCGCAGAAAGCCTCTGCGTTATAGCACGACCTCTAATAGGGACCACTACCACATTTTCTTGGTTGAAGCCCAGGTCTTTGTTTCTGACATAGCTCATCTGCTTTGAGATCGTTAAGGCACCGATGATACAGATAATAGACAAAACAAATTGCGTAACCACTAAAACTTTACGCAGTCTGGCTTTTCCAAAGAATGGAAACTGCCCCTTGATCACGGTTACAGCATCAAAAGAAGAAAGGAAAAAGGCAGGGAAAACTCCAGATATGAAACCGGTAAATAGGGCAAGACCTAAAAATGACAAGACTATACCTGCTGACAGATGCAGACCCAACTGCTGCCCCACCAAGGTGCTCACAGTGGGCAGCATGAGCTGCACCAGGAGCAGTGCCAGTAGAAGAGCAATAAATGACAGCAGCATATATTCGCTTAAAAACTGTTTGACAAGCTGCGCCCGGCTGGAACCTACGACTTTCTTAATGCCGATCTCTTTGAACCGCTTTTCGGAACAGGCTGTAGAAAGGTTCATAAAATTGATACAAGCGATTAGGAGGATAACTGAGGCCATGACCGTAAAAAGATAGACATAGGTGATGAGCCCCCCTCCCCCGGGACGGAATAGATGAACCTGGGTCATCGGCTGCAGGGACAGGTTTTGGATCTCTTGATCTTGATTGTGATCATTAAAAACATTGACGATCTTCCGGCTCACATCCAAATAAGAACTTCCCTTCTGCAGCAAAACATAGGATTCACGCGTATCCCGCCAGTTCCACTGGTCACGATTTGACCGGAGGGTTAAATACGGCAGAAGATAATCAAATTGGATGGAGGAGTTGGGGGAAGTCTTTTCGACCACACCTGAAATTTTAAAAGGCCTCCGATCTTCGATCCAAATGGTCTTCCCCAACACCTCGCCTTCCCCGATCAGCTTTCGGGCAAGTTCCTCCGTAACAATAACAGTATC
>JAUWSR010000100.1 GCA_030609975.1 Acidobacteriota bacterium
AGGCAATACTTGGCAAGCGTAAACATTGTCTCAGGCATCGATCCGTTGTATGACAAGGAGCTTGAAAAACTTCTTAGAAAGTACCTGATTATTGGAGGTATGCCGGGCAGGAGACGCAAAAAGCATGCGCCTTTTTCTAAAGGAACATGCCTCCAGTCCCCTCGGGATTCGCTTTTCCATGCAACAGCTTTCATTTTACGATAGGATTCTTTCAATCCCTCTATACATGGTCAAGTATTGGGAGCGCATTGTTAAATCAATAGTTTAAATAACCTGGATTATTCACGAGTTGAGATTACCGTAGATGTCGTTGCGAACTTCCATCATTGTCATTGCGAACTCCAGAAAGGAGTGAAGCAATCTTGTCATTATGATGGAATCGGCCTGCTTTAAATGCTGCTCCATTGAAGTTTTGACAACCCTTTCCAACCTATGATATTACTCTGTTCCTGTCATCACCGACCTAAAGAAGGTGTACACAAAAAATTTAAAGGAATAACGAAGTGGCCCTTATATCCGTCAAACGTTTGCCCAAACAGCAGATCCGGGTCATGTTCGACCGCGCCAAACAGATGGAAAAAGAGGGCCGGAATATCATCCATCTGGAGATCGGCCGGCCGGATTTTGATACACCGGAACACATCGTCGAGGCTGCGGTGGAGGCCCTGCGGGCTGGAAAGCACCATTACTGCCCCAACGCTGGTATCCCGGAACTGCGCCAGGCTGTCTCCCAAAGATATGCTGAGGAGTATCAACTGAATTATGACCCCGCAACCGAGGTGCTGATCACCAACGGTGTTGCGGAAGGTGTATTTTTGGCCATCAACGCCCTGCTCGATCCAGGGGATCAAGTGTTGATCCCGGACCCGCGCTGGGTCAACTACGAACCGGATGCTTTGATCAACTTCGTTGAGCCGATCAGTTACTCTTTGTACGAAGATAACGGCTATCAACCGGATCCGGACGAAATCGCAGAAAAACTCACTCCTCGTTCCCGAATGCTCATCCTGGCCAGCCCCTCAAATCCGACAGGAGGTGTCATCAGCCCCGAGATCATGGAGAAGATCGCTGCCTTGGCTGTTCAAAAGGATCTGATCGTCGTTAGTGACGAGATCTATGAAAAGATCATCTACCCCCCCGCCCAACATACCTGTGCCGGTGTCCTGGAGGGATTACACGAGCGAACCATCATCCTGAACGGATTCTCCAAATACTACTCCATGACAGGCTGGAGATTGGGATTCACGCTTGCCCCGCAAAAACTCCTGGAACCCATGCTTCGTTACCATCAATATATGATCACCTCGACCAACACCTTCGCCCAGTGGGGTGCGGTCAAAGCCTTGACGAGCGACCAGAGCCCCTCCATAGCCATGCGGGATGAATTTCAGAAGCGTAGAGACTTTGTCTATAAGGCCGTCAATCGTATCCCGGGATTTTGCTGCACACGACCGGCAGGAGCCTTTTATCTCTTTCCTTCTGTCCAGCAGACCGGTTTATCCGGTATCCAGATGGCAACATTGTTACTGGAAAAAGCAGGGGTAGCGACCGTCGCAGGTGAATATTTTGGATACAAAGGAGCCGGACACATCCGCATCTCCTACGCAAACTCGCTTGATAATCTCAAGATGGCTGTCGAAAAGATCGAAGAGGTCATGACCGACCTCTCCCTGGAATAAATACAATTGGAGGAAAACATGCGACTTTTTAGGATATCCCGTCGAACCAAAATCTCAGCAGGATTGATCTTTCTGCTTGTGCTCTCGGCCGGCCCAACACTCAGTCAAGCAGGCATCACGACTCCCAAAGCACATTTTGGCTATAACATCGGGGAGGATTATTTTTTAGCCACATATTCCCAGTTGGTCTCTTACTGGCAGATATTGGCCCAAGAATCGGACAGAATGATCTTGGAGAACATCGGCACAACGGAAGAGGGCCGTACGATGTGGATGGCGATCATCACCTCACCGGCCAACCATAAAAACCTCGGCCATTACCGGGACATTTCCCGGCGGCTGGCTTTAGCCGAGGGTCTCACAGATGATGAAGCACGCGATCTGGCCATTGAAGGAAAAGCCGTCATTTGGATCGACGGCGGACTTCACTCCACCGAAGTGGTGGGCGCTCAGCAGGAGATCGAGCTGGTCTACCAGATGGTCAGCCGCAGCGACCCTGAAACTATGCGTATTTTGGATAACGTGATCCTGCTGGCCTCCATCACCAATCCGGATGGAATGGAGCTTGTGAGCAATTGGTACATGCGTGAATCCGATCCCGAAAAACGTTCCACACGGGGGATTCCCCGGCTCTACCAGAAATATGTCGGTCATGACAACAATCGCGATTTTTATATGGTCACCCAAAAGGAAACAGAAGCTGTCAACCGCATCCTCTATCGGGTCTGGTTCCCACAGGTCGTTTACAATCACCATCAGACCGGCCCCGCCGGAGCGGTGCTGTTTGCCCCCCCGTTCCGAGAACCTCACAGCTACAACTTTGACCCTCTGCTGGTGAATGGCATTACCACCGTGGGCAATGCTATGCACAGCCGCTTCGCTGCCGAAGGAAAACCCGGAGCGGTCATGCGAGAGGGGGCCGGATATCAGACGTGGTGGAACGGCTGTCTCCGCTGCACTCCCTATTTCCACAACATGATCGGCATCCTCACCGAGATGATCGGAAATCCCACCCCCATGGAGATTCCCTTCATCCCGCAGAAGCATCTCCCCAGCGGAAACTATCCCTTTCCCATAGCACCCCAGAAATGGCTCTTCCGGCAGTCCATCGAGTATTCCCAAACCGCCAACCGTGCCATCCTCGACTTGGCTGTTAAGCTCAAAGAGAACTTCTTGTTCAACATCTACCGCATGGGAAAGAACTCGATCGAACGGGGCAGCCGCGATCACTGGACCATAAATCCCCGCCGGATCGAAGCGGTACAGGCAGCCATTAAAAAGGACAAAGCCCAAAGGACCGGTTCGGGCCGCTCACGGGGTTATCCTATCGAGTACTACAACGAAGTGCTCCATGACCCTGCAGCCAGGGATCCAAGAGGTTATATCCTACCATCCGGCCAGGCGGATTTTCTGACAGCAGGAAAATTCATCAACACCCTCGTTAAAAATGGAGTGGTCGTCCATCAAGCCACCTCAAGCTTTAGGGCCGCGGGCAAAAGCTATCCCCAGGGCTCCTACGTGGTTAAAACCGACCAGGCCTTCCGTCCCCATATCATCGACATGTTTGAACCTCAGATCTATCCGTATGAAACAGCTTTTCCCGGTGGCGCCCCACGACCACCCTATGACAGCGCCGGCTACACACTGGCCTTTCTGATGGGAGTCGAGTTCGACCGTATTTTAGAAGATTTTGATGGCCCTTTCGAAAAAATCCCGGATTTGGCGATACCCTCTTCCGGCAAGATCAACGGAGAAGGAGCCACGGGCTATCTCCTGAGCCATGAGGTCAATGACGCCTTTGTAGCCGTCAACCGGCTGCTGAAAGCGGGTGATAAGGTATTCTGGTACAAAGCGCCCCTAAGGGTCGCCGGACGGGCTTACTCGGCAGGCACATTCTACATTCCGGCCGGGGCCACAACTCAAGAAAGGATCCAGGAATTGGCCCAAGATGTGGGCCTTGAGTTTGAAGCTGTACGTTTGGTCCCTAAAGGCGAGACTCTCTCCCTGCAGTCTCAACGTATCGGACTATGGGATAGGTATGGTGGCTCCATGTCTTCCGGTTGGGTGCGCTGGATCCTGGAACAGTTCGAATTTGACTTCGAGGTGGTCTATCCCGCAGCTCTGGATGCCGGCCGCCTTGAAGAGAAGTTTGATGTGCTCATCTTTGTAGGAGGGGCCATTCCCGGTTCAGGTGCCTCGACAAGCAGCTACCGCAGCTCCGGGAGCCCTGATCCCAAGACCATACCACAAAAATTCCGGCATATGCTGGGATCATTAAGCGTAAAGAACACCATCCCCCAGCTCCAGAGCTTTTTGGAAAGTGGAGGAACTATCATTACCATGGGCAGCTCCACCAGCCTGGCCAACCACTTGAGGCTCCCGATCATAAATGCTCTTACGGAAAAAACCCCAGAAGGTCAAACACGACGGCTTTCCGCGGAGAAATACTCCATCCCGGGCTCCATTCTGCAGGCTCAGGTGGACAAGCAGCATCCCTTGGCCCATGGATTGTCTGATACGGTCGATATTTATTTTAACCGCAGCCCGGTATTTCGGCTGCTCCCCGAAGCCTCTTTTGCAGAGATAAAGCCCGTGCTCTGGTTCAACTCCGAAACACAGTTGCGCAGCGGCTTAGCTAAAGGGCTGCACTATCTCGATGGAGGCATCACTGCCTTTGAAGCCAAGATCGGCAAGGGCAAGCTTTTTCAATTTGGACCCGAGATCACGTTCCGAGCCCAGCCTCACGGAACATTTAAACTCTTGTTCAACGGCATCTATTACGGGAACGCAAAAACTGCTGCCACTTCACGATAAATCGGACCGGAGAGGCCCATGAAATGGTGGTTTAGACAGCCCTTGTACCGGCAGATCCTCATCTGTATCTTGATCGGCATCGCACTCGGCTACCTTTTGGGGCCCAGAGCTGTCTTGCTCAAGCCTATTGGAGACATCTTCATCCGGCTGTTGATGATGTTGATCGTACCTCTTACTTTTTTCACACTGATCAGCGGCATCACCAAGCTGGAGAGCATGAGCTCCTTCCGTTCGCTGGGAGGTCTGATCGTTCTCTATTTTGGCATCTCATCATTCTTGGCTACTATCCTGGGCATGGCCATAGCACTGGCGATCCAGCCTGGTAAGAAGGCCGTCGGACTGCTCAAGGGAGGCGAACATGTAAAGGCCGCTGAATTCAATATTTGGGACAACCTGGTCTCTTGGTTCCCCAAGAATCCCATTGAAGCCATGGCGGAAGGGAACATGCTTCAGATCATCGTGTTCTCCCTGATCGTTGGGATAGGTCTGCTTGCTTTGGGCAAGAAGGCTAAGCACTTGATCGAGCTTATCAACGAGGGAGCCGAACTCATGATCACCATCACCGAATTCGTGATGAAGGTTGCCCCCTATGGGATCCTGGCTTTGGTGGCAAACATGGTGGCCTCTTTGGGATCGCAGATGCTCACGGAAGTACTTCGTTTGATCCTGTCGGACTACCTGGCTCAGCTCGTGCTTTTAGTTATTTTCTATCCCCTCGTGCTTAAATATCTGGCACGTCTCAATCCTTGGCGTTTTTATGGAAAAGTGGCGCCTGCTATGCTGGTGGCTGCCAGCACCACATCGAGCGGCGCAACTCTTCCCGTCTCCATGGCGATGGCCGAAGAAAATCTGGGAGTTTCCAAAAAGGTATGGGGCTTTGCTCTGCCTCTAGGCGCCACCATCAATATGAACGGAATGGCAGCTGCGATCGGGGTTATCGCAGTGTTCGCGGCCAATCTTTACGGGATCCCCATCACACCTGCTTTGATGCTGCAGTTCGTTTTCCTGGGGCTGGCACTGTCCATCGGTACGGCCGGCGTCAAAGGCGGAGGTATCATCATGTCCGGCATTCTGTTACAAAGCCTGAACATGCCCCTGACACTCATCCCCATCCTTGCCTCCCTCTGGCCGCTTTTGGACATCGGCCACACCACCTGCAATGTTACCGGAGATCTCGTCGGGACCTCCTTGGTAGGCTCCCGTTTGAAGCTTATGAACAAAAATATCTTCGATCAAAAAATCTCCCCCAAACCGTAAAAAACATTTCATTGATTCCTGACCTATCGACAAATGAATTCCTTGGTAATTTGCGGGCCGAGATTATTGCGACTTCAAGTTGTGAATTCTGAAGCAGTAGTAAACTACCGCGAATAGATTTCCTTGGTTATTGGATGATTCCTGCACTATTGACGAGTTGAAGCGCTGCAGATTCGAGGCGTGGCCGGCGAAGCTGTGGACTCTGAAGTTGTAGTGAACTACTGCGAAGAGACCACCGCGCAGCAGGTGTGATGAGATCGGCTTGCCTGAAGGGTAAAAAATGGCGACAGGAATCTTTTTAAAACTAGCGATGCCATATCTGATCTGGGATTTAATGAAGATTATGTTTTCGGCTAAATTCTACAGGAAATATTGTACTGTCGGCATTATTTACAAATAAACAAGGAATGCAACGGTATGGGTGAGAGTCTTGTAATATCAATATAGAATTGCTAATATGCATATGAGATCGATCTGCTTCTACGGACAGCAAAAAGACTAATCAGATCGGAGGCCATAATCAATGACTCAGATCATTAAACATACATGTACGCTCCTGCTTATATCTCTTCTTGTCATCCCTGCGCTAGCCCAGAATCCCACAGGCGCCATCCGCGGCAAAGTAACCGATGTGGAAGGTTTCCCTCTACCCGGAGCTTCCATTTATTTGCGTTCAGCCAAAATCTTAGGCATGAAAACCTACATTACATCGGATACGGGGAAGTTCCAGTTTCAAGCACTTCTCCCCAGCCGGTACCAACTCACCGTAGAAATGCCTGGCTTTAAAACAGCAAAACTGGATGACATTGTTCTCCATGCCGGCCGGACGATCAATCTAAAGATCATCATGGAAATGACCGAGATAGAAGAGGAGATCACGCTAGAGCAATTCATCCCTTCCATCGAAGGAGAGACCTCACGCATCGCCACTATCATCGATGACCAGTTCTTAGCCCGCATTCCCTTTCGACGCAATCTTCACGATGTCATCATTGCAGCAACCGGAGTTTTGCCTGACCTGCTCCACTTCCCTCCCGCGGCTGTGATCTCGGGAGCTTCCGAAAGAGACGCCCTTTACATAACGGACAGCCTTATGCTCAGCGATCCTCTGGCCAACGAAACCCAAGCCAGGATAAATTTCGACATCGCCCACGAGATTGAATTGGAGTCGACAGGTCACCCCGCTGAAGTCGACGGCATTGAGGGCGGATATATTCATATTGTCACAAAAGCGGCAAGACCCAGCACAGACGGCGAACTGCTTCTGTACACCACCGGAGACAGCTTCACGACAGCACTGAATTCCCCGCAGGAACTTGAAAGGCAAGGCGTCACGCCACCCGCTGTCAATCAGTATCTATGGGATGTGGCCTTTTCCCTCGGTGGCAATATCTGGTCCGATATGATCCGCTATTTTTCCAATTTCCATTACAGAACCGACAAGCGTACAACGACGTTCACTCCCTGGACAGACCCTCAAGGAACAGAGCACGAAGGCTACAGCGGGACAAGCAAGGACATATCCGGTTTCTTCCGTTTAACCGGGAAATTATCTCCTGACATTAAGGTCATAGCCACTGCTACCCTTGCCAGCCGGGATTACGCCGCCTATACCGACTTCACCTCTGCTCGGCTTACTCAGGAAGCCTCCACAAACTTCAATCCGGAAAAAACAATGCTGCTCAGCGGTTGGCTTAATTACCGCTTGAACCAAAATTCTTTTGTGGATATTAAAGCGAGCTATTTTAAAGACCAAAGCAAGCTATATCTAAATAATTCCGGGATGGATAAGCCCGGATACTATGATGAGGCTACAAGATACAGATGGGGGAGCGGCGATCAGAACAACGATCAAAAAACAGTAAAGTTCAGGGCCAACGCCACTCTAGTCCACATCAATGGCCGGCTGCTGGGAACAGATCAGAAGATCAAGCTGGGGGCAGACTATGAAAACAGCACCTCCCTATGGCTCAACTGGAAATCCGACAATCTCCTGGTCCATTACAACAACAACAGTCCTTATTATTTTGGTATGACAGAAGCTCCCTCCGGGGAAACTCAAGTGGGGAAAGGAAAAGTATCCTTCTCACTGGCAAGTGGGACCCAAGACGGCTTCTTCAGCGCGCTGGACGTCACTCGCCTGGGATTGTTTGTACAGGATTCCATTAACTTCGGGGGGCGCCTCACCTTGAACCTGGGTATTCGCTTCGACCGCAGCGCGACCAATTTAAAGGAGACGTCAAAACTCGACAGCGGAAACCCGGTCTCGCTCCAATTGGGAGAAGAGTTTATAGCGCCTATATCCAGCCTCAATCCTTATGCAGCTTTCGCCGGCTTCCCCAGTTGGCGCAACATGATCGAGTGGAACACGTTCTCACCCCGACTGGGATTGAGTTTCGATGCTTTCGGAAACGGCAGGACCATCATTAAAGCCAGCTACGCCCGCTACCACGAACTGCTCCGGATTCAGAATCTTATACCCAACAACACCCTCTATTTCAACCGCTCTCATGATTTTATCTGGTACGATATAAACATGGATGGGCAGGTCGACGGAGGCGATAGCTATGCCCCCTTTCCCGAAGATTTCCGCATGTATGATGATGCTTATTACGATCAGGTATTGGACAAAGAGCTTAAATCTCCATACGTGGACGAATATACTCTGGGCATTTGGAGCGAGATCTTCAAAGATCTCTCCTTTCGGGCCAATTATATCCTCAAACACAAAAAAAACATTATGGAGAATGTCCTGTACAATCCCGATCTCGAGGTCGCATGGTATACAACGGACAGAGCCCCAGAGGGATGGTGGGTACCTTTTACCACGACTGTCCCGGGAACGGACGAGTACGATCCGACATCAGTGACAGTATATTTCCCCTCTCAAGATGCTCCCCTGTCTTTCTACAGGCTGCAAAATGTTCCTGAGCTCAAACGGCAGTACAAAGCTTTGGAATTTATCCTCCATAAAAGGATGTCGAACAATTGGCAGTTACACGGATCCATCGTTTTCAGTGAAACGACCGGTAACATCGGCGTCGGTGCTCTCTTCCCCAATGCCTTCTCGCTAGCGGCCAACAGTGCCAACTATTTTGTCAACCGTCCCACGACATCCTCTTTGGATTTCGATATTCCTCTCACGATCAAAGTGATGGGAACCTACCGGTTTCCCTATGACTTTTACTTGAGCTTTTATTACATCCACCTAAGCGGCAGTCCTTGGGCCCGGAGTGTGACCGTCATCCCTCCTACAGAATGGGCGGCACAGGAAAATACTTTCGATTTTCCCACCTCGGTCCTCTTGGAAACACCCGGCACGAGGCGGCACGAGGCGTATAACAACCTGAATCTTCGCGTCGAAAAAGAATTTCGACTGAAACGGTTCGGGTGGTTCGCTATTTCCTTGGATGTCATGAACACGCTCGGCAGCACCTACTTTCACAAGGATCTTAACGATGGCGGGTACTGGCTGCCTGAGGGTGAAAACAGCGTTGAGGGAACGCGCCTCATCAGCCCTACCTATGATACGGGTGTGAACATCCTGGGAACCCGAGAATATCGCTTGACCTTTCGTCTGCGCTTCTAGCCTCGCATCAACGAGCTAGACATCCCCGGTCATTTAAAACGGAAAGCTCTGACCTTACGCAGCGAGGTCTCTCCGGTCGTATTGGTTAGGGTCACAAAAACCCTGTTCTCCCCAACATGCAGGCCTTCGATGCCTTCTTTAATTTCGAATGGGATGGCTGTGCTGTACTTTAGGTTCTCGTTTTCTTGAAGTTCGTCCTCGTTGGTAAGGATCTCGATCGCATCCTGATGTCCCCAAACCAGATGATCCCCCGCATCCCAGATCTCGATCTGCAGATCGATAACCGTATACATCAACCCCTCTTTTTCTTTAAACCAGACTTCAATCAAGGGTATTTCCAGCTGCACCAGCCCCGCAACCAGGTCGGACTGCGCAACGGAGATCTTAACTTCAAAAGAAAAATTTAAGAAGCTCGAGTGGCTCACAATAGTCTGCATGGCTTCGTCCTGTGCTTTATTTAGCTCATGCATATACTGCAAATTGAAGGAGCTTATACCGGTCAGATCATAAGTGATCAATGTATATCTTCCCGTACAGTACTCATCGATAAATACCACGGGAAATCCGCCATAATACCAGGTTTCCTGGCACTTGCCTTCATAATTACCTGAGGTCCGAAGCCTGTCCATGGGCGGTCCAAAAAGGATGTAGATGCGTCCTCTGTCGGTCAGATACCCAGCTCTGGTTTCCCCCAGAAAAAGTTCATTGGCATCTTCAATCCGGTTGTAGTAGCCTTCCTTGAATTCATTCACCTCAGTCACAGGATCGGGATCCCTGCGTTCCCAAAAATTATCTTTAAATTCTTCCTTTTCTGCTTTGGGCAGGTCCAAAAACATCCTTTTTTCTTCGGATGTGATGATGTAGCCCACTTCATCCAACCACTCTTTATTGATGGGATCAAGCTTTCGCTCCAAGCTGTAATATCGACAGGAACCCAAAAGCACCAGCATAAAAAAGAGAATTAAAAGCCGTCTGTTATTGCGAATGGCTTTTCTCCTTCATACGTTTGACGATCATTGCGACGGCCGGCTGATCAGGATCGATCTACAGAGACTTTTCTCAGGCGGATAGAGAGAGAATGCTATATACAGGCTCAGAAAAAGCGACAATCCGATCTTCTGAAGTTTCATCTCTGGTAGAGATATTATAGCATGGGTGAGAATGGTGCGGAAGGTGGGAGTCGAACCCACATGGCCTTTTGGGCCACAGACTCCTGAGGCCTGCGCGTCTACCAATTCCGCCACTTCCGCACGAAACACTTCAGGCATATAAGAGAAACGCTATTATAAAACTATCGCCTTTAGAGGTCAACTTCAATAGGGGAAAACTTGACAAATGGCGAATTCGGCCTATTATAATATAGTCAAGTGGTAAGCTTTTTACTGATACCAGCAAGTCATTTACATCACCCATCTAACCTGAATTGTCCCAACGTCGATATTTACCATAAACTACAAAATATCAACTCATTAATTATCCAGCCTAAATTGTTAATGAAAGGAAAATCCATCTGAACCACGATTGTATTTTAGTAAAACAAATAAGCATAAATTGCGGGAAGCATAGATAACAAAACTTCATGTCAGCGTATTTCTTTGGGAACAAACTTCACTTGGATTATTCACGAGTTGAGATTGCCGTAGATGCGAGGCGACCTCCCACCCACCCGGGTATAAAGGAGAAATTATATAGAGTCCATTACGAATCCTTTGCAACAATGCGACCTCCCGCCCACCCTTGTATTAAGGAGAGCTCGCCTGAAAGGTAAAAAATGTCGATTCTTAATAG
>JAUWSR010000297.1 GCA_030609975.1 Acidobacteriota bacterium
ATCCAGGATCTGCCTTCCTCTATTCGGACGCCTCTGAGAAATAGCGCCTGTTCTGCCCAGACGAGTCCGCCGGAGACCAAATACAACTGATATACCCATAGGATCCAGGTCTTCTTGATAAGCAGGATCAAGGGGAACATCAGGCAAAAAAGGGCCAGCTTATCGTTCTGGATACGGGAAAAGTGGGCGGCCAAAAGAATGGAGGATAAAATCGGCAGTATAAATACGAAATTTGCTTTTTTCTGATTACCCTGAGACATGAAAGCAGATGCTCCTGTCGGGATTACGAGTCATCCCTGAAACTGTATCCATACTTGATGGCGGCGATGTTCTTCTCCACTGATTTGGGCGGCAGCAGGTCCTGGATGTTGAGCAGCATAATGTTGACCCCGATGTAGCGCAGGATGCGGCCCAAAGCGATCATGTTGATGTAGATCTTGCTGCCGAACTTGGTGACGGCCATATCCTGAAGACCGTATTGTACTCCCTTTTTGGTCTGAATGCTGCATTCCAGGCTTTTGGTGCCGCACAGGCTTTCGTCGATGATGAGGTTGCGGGCTGGGAACCAATCCCGGGTCCGGGTAAACTTGATCAGAACATCGGCCTCATCGATGATGGGATTCTCGATCGGGAAGTCGGAATAGATCAGGTCGGCGCTGATGATTCCGCCTCTGACAGCCGAGTCATAATCCAGATTGAGGGAGACTTCGTTTCCCAGCTTTGCCAGGATGGATGCCAGAGTGTAAGAAAGCAGCTTCACTCCCTGACCGGCTTCTCCGATGATCTTGATGGTCTTTTCCATGTCTGCCGGTTCGCATTCACCGATGTACTTGTAGATGTTACGGATCTTGAATCCGAACATGCTTTTCTTGATGAGCACGCCTTTCTTGAATCCCAATTTTGAGCTAAAATTCAGAAATCTATTGTGCTCAGCGTAGGCATACATCTCTACCTTGTAGCACTTCAGCTCTAAGAGACCTTTCTCCAAGTGATCGAGAAGGTTTTTGACCACACCCTTGCCGCGGTAGCCTTTGCGGACGTAGATCCAGTAGATGGTAAAGACGTTGTGAAAGAGCCATCCCAAAAGAAAGGCCACGATCTTATGGTCCAAAACGACAACATAGAGATGAGCCTGTGGATCGGCACACAGCTCCTTCAGCCCGTCCTTGGTGAAGTTTGCCTTCAGGGCTTGTCGGACCTCTTCTTTTTCTTGGGCGTAGATCTCATCGATCAGCTGCCCCATCAGGGTGTTGATCCGCGGGCAGTCGCTGGGCCTAGCTTTTCTGATCGTCATTTTTTAAAATCCCCAGTTCGAAGTCTCCCAGGAGGCCTTCGGGTTTGTAGTTGATCCTGTAATCCTGTTTGATTTTATCCAACATCTCGAAGGGGCTCTTGAAGCCCATGCGCCGGCCGAAGTTTTCGATGCAGTAGGAAATGACATCCACGAAAGCAAATCCTTCCCAGGCGATCGCTTCTTTGATGCATTTCTGGAGGTGGCTGATCCGGAAGGCAGAGCTGCGGGCATAGAAGTGTTTGGGGGTGGAGGTTACGATCTGCTGGATATTCATGGGGAAGTAGGCGCTGCCATGGGTACTGGTGAGTGTTTTGGTTCCCTTTTTGGTGGTGGGCGCCATCTGGCCGCCGGTCATACCGTAGGTCTCATTGTTGATGCAGATAACGGTCAGGTTCACATCCCTGCGGGCCACATGCAGGAGATGATTGCCGCCGATCCCTACCAGGTCGCCGTCTCCGCTGAAAACGATCACGTTGAGTTTATAGTTGGCACGTTTTATACCTTCAGCTATGGGCAGGGCGCGGCCGTGAGTGCTGTGCACACTGTCTAAGTCGAAATAGCCGGCGGCGCGGCCGCTGCAGCCGATCCCCGAGACCACAGACATCTCGCTTTTGGGCATCTGGATGTCTTCCAAGGTGAAGGTCAACTGTTTGAACACGATCCCGATCGCACATCCGGGGCACCAGGTTGTGGGCATCCGGGACCATTTAATGTAATTTTTATAGCGCATGCAGTTTCTCTTCGATCTCTTTTAAGGAGATACCCCCTCCCAAGATGGGGACGCTCAAGACGTCTCGTTTCAACACTCTCTCAACCTCACCCTGATATTGGCCGTCGCTCATCTCCACCACCACGATCCGTTCGTGCTCGGCGGCCGCCGCCTTGAGCTCCTCCTCCAGAACGGGAAATAAACGGATGGGACAAAACAGCGAATACCTATGTTTAAGGGGTCGGATGACCCGGGCGGTTATCCCAAAAGCGATGAGTAAAGTGTCTGCGGTTTTATTTTCCAAGTATTCAAAAAACCGGTAATTATTGGCGGTTTTCTGCATTTTGTCGGTTATCCGCTGGTACCATTCCCGATAATAGGCCGTGTCTTTCGTTCGGGGAATCCCTCCTTTCTCCAACAGACCTGTGAAATGCCGGTTCCCGTGTCCTAAGGGCTTGAAGGTACGGAGTTTGGGTTCGACCTTGATCTTGCTCAGGTCGACCGTCTCGGAAAGGTGAGCCAGGAATCCGTCTAGCAGCAAAATGACGGGGCTGCGGGATTCCTCGGCGGCATTGAAGGCTTCCATGGTGTAGCGATAACATTCCGCTACCGAACATGGGTAGAATACCAGGGGGGAGTAATCACCGTGACTGCCGTGTTTGGCCTGCAGGATATCTCCTTGAGCCGGGAGCGTTGGCATGCCTGTGCTTGGGCCCACCCGCATTACGTTCACCACCACCAGCGGCGCTTCCATCATGTGGGCCAGACCGATCCCTTCCTGTTTGAGGGACATGCCGGGGCCCGAGGTGCTGGTGAGGGCCTTGCTACCCGCCAGGCTGGCTCCGATGACCAGATGAATGGAGGCGATCTCGTCCTCGGCGTGGACAAATTCGATCTCGCCTTCTTTTTCCGCCAGGATGTGCATGATCTCCGAGGCTGGAGTTATGGGATAGGCTGCAAAGAAAGTCATACCCGCCTTCAAGGCGCCCAGCGCCACGGCCTCGTTTCCCATGGTCAAGCGTTTCATAGGTCTTCTCTAATGAACCTTGTGCTCACGTTCAGCCACATTCCTGGCTTTTTTGCTGTTTTTTGCTCGGGCTTTTGGTTTTGTCATGGTGCTGGACTCAGCTTGCGATTCTATCTTGGCCTTGGTCTCTGACTGTGATTTTGCCTTAGCTTTGGGCAGCGGTTTAGGAACGACCTCCAAGGCGAAATCAGGGCAATATTTCATGCACAGCTGGCATTGGATACATTTCCCCAGCGAAAACATCTCATCTTTTTTGAATTTGAGGTTTTTGACCGGGCAGATGTTGATACAGGTATAGCAGTGTTTGCAGTAGTCGGACGCCCAGGTGATAAAGGGGTCGATCGGTTTTCTTTCAGCTTCCATCAGTCTGCAATATTTAACTAATCCGTCGAACCTAGCCTAGGTCTTGAACAGAAGGCTTTTTTTCTGAGACCGTAAAATATTTGTACGAGTGCAGTCTGTCGCTCTCCTGGATCTTTTGGCGCAGCAGGTAGATCATAACAAAAATGGAAAGCCACAGCCACCCCAGAAACACATAGGTGCCGATCTCCTCCTTGATATCCTTGGGACCGGCGTGGATCTCCTCCTCCAAATTTGGGGACGGTCCTATTTTTTCAGCCTGATCCTGAGTCTGCGGCCGGACCGTCACCACATCTGTATGACCCGATAAACATAAGGCCATAACCATCACAAGCAGCACAGCGGTTTTGCAGAGCGCCGGACTCATAGCAGACTCCATACCGACATGATCACGGCATAAAGAACCAGGATGTAAGCGGAATAGGTGATGAGCTTACCCCTCCATTTCGTGGGTTTGGTGTCGAAGAGCGGCAGGAAAAAGAAGAGCATAAAGCCCAGCAGGATCAACAGGATGGCCAGCGTCTCGCCACTTGCAATTAGCATCTGTGAAGGGAATATCTTCAAAGTCTGAAACAAGAACAAAAAATACCACTCCGGTTTGACACCTTCGGGCGCAGGTGCCATAAGATCTGCCTGTGTGTCCAGGGAAGGGGGCAGGAAGATGACCACCGTGCAGAGGATCCCGATCAGGACCAGCCAAACCACCATTTCGCGATA
>JAUWSR010000016.1 GCA_030609975.1 Acidobacteriota bacterium
ACCGCCCTGCTCATCTCCCTCCTGACGGTAAGCTCCAAAGCTATAAAAGCCGCCATCGCCAATCCCGTCAAAGCACTCCGCTATGAATAATATCCGTGGTCAGTCCTAGCTAACTCACTGATATAATTAGACTTAAAGCAATTATCGCCTTAAATAACTCATTATAGCGACTTATCATCCTCGGAATCATCAATCTAATGAAATCCAGGACATGAATAGAGCAGTTCTTTAAATTTGTCCTTTTTTGGAATATTTCACCTTACAAATTGTATCACCTTATAGAGTAACTTAATTCAATCGCAAATGAGGAAATATCACATGAAAAATTTCTCCATGAAAAGAAAAATATTTTTCCTAATCTTAATACTTACAACGACATCTCTTATAAAAGCCACCCAAGAAACAGTATTAGAAAACATCTATGCCCCGGGCATGATTAAAGTCAACGGGGAGGAGATGATCGTGCTTGAAGGAGCGACAATATACATCTTTTCTCTTCCCGACCTCCAACAAAAAATGTCTTTCGGCCAGAAAGGGGAAGGCCCGGGAGAGATGATGTCATTTCCTTTCTTTTTTAACACCGTCGTTGCCCTCCCCAACGAATACTTTGTGGATAGTCAAGACAAAGTCCTGTACTTCTCCAAAGACGGAACCTTCATTAGAGAACAAAGAAAACCGATAGGTGTGGCCAATATTACCCCAGTCGGCAAGAATTTCGTCGGCTCAAAACTGGCCGTCATCGAAGACAAAACACAATATCAGGCGGTGGTCCTGTATGATGATAAATTTGAGATCGTGAAGGAATTGGCAAGAGAAGTCTCCCCTGCCCAAAGTGTAAAAATGACGACAGAGCTGCCGCCAGATGCCCTCAATTTTGCGGTGTACAAAGAGAATATCTTCGTAGAAAAAAGCCGCGAAGGATTCTTGATCGAAGTGTATAACAGCGGCGGGGAGCTTATACGAAAGATCAGGAGTGAGATTAAAAGAAAGTCCATTGGGGGGAAAGAAAAGAAAAAACTTCTGGAAAATTTCAAAAAAGATCCTTCGGTAAAAGCAGCTGGATTTGACAATATCATCCGACAGACAAAGTTAATCTATCCCGACAGTCTGCCTGCGATCACCGGCCTTGAGATCGCTGATAACAAATTGTATGTCAAAACCTCGCAAAGATACGCAGATCAATCAGATTTTCTGGTGCTGGATCTGGAAGGGAATCAACTCGGTCACATCCAAATGCCCGGCCTCACCGAGACACCTTTAGTAGCACATCTTTTAAACGTAAAATACTACACTATCAGCCAAGGAAAAATCTATTATTTGACCTTCGGAGAGAAAGAAACCAAACTGATTGTAAAATCCATAAACATAGAAACTAGATTTTAAAACGAGGATTTCGCCACATAGCAACCAAACAGAGGTATCATACATATAAAATATATGAATAAGCTTGAGTTTCTCTATCAGTTTGATATAGTAAACGCGTTAGGAGGAGCAAATGAAAAAATTTCTTCCCATCTTACTCATTCTATGTTTCGGGCTGGTCTTCTGTTCCTCCGGTGAAAAGGGTGTCACCGGATCAGATACAGCAGATTTGGTCCCCACTCAGTTTTCAGAACTTGGATTTGCCGAGGTCTTGGCCCAGGCGCAACAGGAAAATAAGTATGTGCTGGTCGATTTTTTCTCGCCCACGTGAGGAGGCTGCGTACAGTTAGACCAGTTGGTCTTTCAAAATAAAGAGCTTGGCAGTTTTTTTAATAAAGAATTCATCGCTTTCCGGGTCGCCCCTTCAGATGACGCCTGGAAAGAAATGAGAGAAAGATACGAGATCCGGGGAACCCCCACAGTCGTGCTTGTAAAGGCCGATGGGGAGGAACTCGACAGGGTCAACGGCTTTGATGGGGTTGATGAATTTGTATCTTCAGTCAAAGAATACCTTTCCGGAAACAATCTCATCTCCACTTTTATTTCAAACGTGGAGGCGAATCCCGATGATGTCGAGGTAAATTTCAAATTAGGGAAGAAATATTCGAGTCGCTGGGACGACGAAAAAGCCTATCCCTATTATGCAAAAGCCATTGAACTCGATCCCGATGATACAAAAGGCTTTAAAGCCGAGGCCACACTGCGTATGGCCGTTTATAAGATAAGGTCAAGAGAAAATCCCGATCCAGGACCACTCAAACAATTCATCGCCAACAATACCAATGAAGAATTCATGTATGAATCCTACTCCAGCCTGGCACGCTATTACCAGATGCAGAAGGAAAATGACAAGGTCCTGGCAACCTGGGAAGAGGTATTGGCAAAGCTGCCGGATAAACCCAATGTAATGAACGAGTA
Source organism: Acidobacteriota bacterium (assembly GCA_030609975.1). Classification (GTDB taxonomy): domain Bacteria; phylum Acidobacteriota; class Aminicenantia; order Aminicenantales; family Aminicenantaceae; genus JAUWSR01. The sequence goes on from JAUWSR010000016.1 coordinate 2,341, forward strand.
CGCCATGACTGTCTTTAATCTTCGCGAAGAAAGCAAATATGAAACCGCGAAGAAACTGGCGGAAAAGGCCCTGAATTCAGGAGATGAAGACGCACTTTTTATCGGATATTACAACTTGATCACCTACCACCGGCTTAAAGAAGACAATGACAGTGCCTTAGCCATGTATGAAGAAGCCATCCAAAAACTCCCAAAGGAACCGTTTTTCAAGTATGGATACGCCACCATTGTCACGCGTGAAAAGCTAACAAATAATTACGACCGCGCCATCGAACTGACTAAAGAGGCCATAGCGATGAACACCGATTCGGCTGTCTATTGGGATACCTTGTCGGGATTGTACTTCGAAAAAGGCGAGCGCGAGGAAGCCATCAAGGCGATAGAAAAAGCCTTGGAATTGAGACCGGACAGCAAAGTTTACCAGTCGAAGCTGGAAAAATACCAGGGGCAGGAAGAGAAATAGGCCGGGCAAGGTTCCCGGGACAAAAGTAGCCGGGGAATTTATTCTTTAAGTTTGAATTCTAGGACAGGTACTGTATATATTGAATTTGACCGACTGAACTCTGGATGCTTTAATACGTATCAAAGAACAAAATGAGGATAAGAATAGTCTCCTGCACTTTGATCCTACTGCTTGCCGGCTTTTTTGCCTGCACCCAGCCTGAAAAAGTTCCCCAACCCTATCGATCCAACAATGCCCACGAAGACTATTTAATATCCCTGCAGCAGGCCAACCTCATAGAGACAGCCTTGGGGAAGGATTGGATCGCCGCATCAGAAGCAGCGGTCAGTCAACCTGTAGACATCTCATCTCCCTTTGAAGAGATTTTTTATGCGGATTCCCGATCAGCTTTTGCTCTAGCATATCGCTTCGATGTGATCAGAGGACACCGGACCACCATCGAAGTCATCCATGTGGGGGAAAAGTCAGCGCGCATATTCATCGATCTTTTCCGTTGGGCTAGTGAAGACCGCAAAACCTGGGAACGGGTGGCCAGCGCCCCGAAAGATGAGAGCCGCTTGGAATTCGAGCCGCGCCTCGATGCACGTTATGTGGTACGGATACAACCGGAACTTCTGCGGGGCGGGAGGTTCACGATCACGATCCGCAACCAAGCCTCCCTGGAATTTCCTGTTCAGGGTTATGACCGCCGCTCGATCGGAAGTGGCTTCGGAGAATCCCGAGATGGCGGCAGGCGGGAACACCATGGGGTGGATATCTTTGCGCGCCGGCACACTCCCATCATAGCACCCGTGGATGGATATGTCCGGCGCGTGGGAGAGCAGAGATTGGGAGGCCGGACCATCTGGATGCGCGATGGAAGAGTTCCAGACAAAAATATGTACTTCGCTCATCTCCAGGACTATAAGGTCGAACCGGGGACTGAAGTAAAGGCCGGCCAGATAATTGGAACCGTAGGCAACACCGGAAATGCCCGAACCACTCCTCCCCATCTCCACTTCGGCATCTACTATCGAGGAATGGGGGCGGTCGATCCTATGAACTTCATCCTCAAGGTCAATGACACTCCGAAGCCGGTCACGGCAGATATTCAAGCGCTGGGCCGTTGGGCAAGAACTCTGGAGAATAGCACCTCACTGAGCACCTCCAGTGGTTCGCCAGAAAGCGAAGAAATCACTTTGGAACAGAACACCCCGGTGCAGATTTTAGCGGCTGTTGCGGACATGTATCGCATCCAACTTCCTGATGGAGAAACGGGCTATATAAACTCGAGCAGAATCGAGTCCCTGGAAGGAAGCCTTGAGACCCAAGCGCTGCCGACTGCCCAATCTCTCAAGGTAGCTCCCCATGATACCGCCTTGGCCATGGAGGCCATTGCATCTGGGGAAGAATTTGCTATCTTGGGTGAATACCGGGGATACTGGTTCATTCGTACCGATAAAGGTCGCACAGGTTGGATGGCAGTTCCTCACCCTTCGGAGGCTCAAAGCCAACGGGATTCTTCACTCCGCTAACTCCACCTATAAAGCGGTTTTCCACCCTCTTGACTTGTCTCCCAAAGGGACAACTGCGCAATAGCATCGCTGAACACTCTTGACCCAGGAGCGGTGCCCTTTTCCCCAGGTGTCCTGCACCAGAACAAAACTCCCTGGACCGAATTTGCGCTTTTCCCCATCAGAAACTTCAACCCCCAGTTCACCGATGAGGACAAAAACATACTGGCGCTGGGGTGCAGGATGAAAGTCACCGTACCAGCCAGCAGGACTGGAGATGAACGACACATTCTCAGCAGCCATGGCCTCAGTCACAGAGATAGGAGGAGCTGGCGGAGCATAGTCAATCAATTGGAACGCCATATTTTCATCCGAAAAATGGGATTCTCCATCGGCATCCGTATAGATCCTGGCATAAGCGAGAGGTTCAGATACCTTAATATTCAGCTGCTTTTGGGTCAGCATGAGGTGAAGTGACGATGACAAAATCAAGATCAAGAGAAAACATAAAATGAATCGATTCGATATTTTCATGGGCACCTCCCAGGCAACATCTTTATCCCTTTCTGTGTTTTGTCTCAGCATATATATTCATTGACGCTTCGTCAATTTATCCCAGGTTTCCAGCTCAGGAATTCTCTGTCCCCGTTCTCTAAATTTACTATTCCGTCTTCGAGCTCTCATACGACAAATTTCATAAGAACCTCGAGAACATATATCGGCTGCGCAGCCGCAACTTACTGGTTCTGTCTATCACAGAACTCTGTGCTAAAAGGCAAATTTCAAGGGCAAATTGGACAACCTATCAATATAAAAGCACCCTTGTAAGGTTTATCTCATTTTTTTTCAACAAGCTCTATAAGTCGGAGCGCTATCCAACTATCCATCTTGGAACTTTTTTTATATATTCCGCATAATCCTGCTCGAAAACGACCAGCAGTTGTTTTTCTTCGTAGGCGGCGATGAAATTGTAGAACACAAATATGAAGATCCAGAGGACAAAGGAAGCAAGCGACAAAGTAGCGACAATGAAGGCAAGGTAGAGCACCAGGACGCTTAGGTATAGGGGATGCCTCACTTTAGAGAAGGGGCCGGTATGAAGGAGTTTTCTCTCGGATTCGCGGGCTTCGGAAACAACATGATGGCTGGCGCGGAATAAGTAAAACGAGATGCCAAATAAAAGGGCTGCCAGGATCAGACGAACAGCCAGAGGGATGTATACGGCTAAGACAGTCGAGAACTTGAAAACAAAAGAATCTAAAACCCAGACGATCAAAAAAATAAAAATAAAGACAATCTGCCCCAGATCGCCGTATGGATGTTCTCCCGGCAGCTTGCCTTGTCCGAAATGATGTTGTTTCGAATTGTGATTTTCTGATGACATGTGCCCTCCATCCAAGTCGATGAGGTTATCTGCTTCTACTTATCATATCAAAATGGAAGGGCCATGACACATCTATTCGTATCTTAAAGAGTCAATGGGGTTGGCCAGAGCGGCTTTGAGAGACTGGAAGCTGACTGTGAACAGGGCGAGGAGAAGGGTCAAGCCTGCAGAAAGTATAAAGACAAGAGGACCTTGGGATATCCGGTAGGCAAATTCTTTGAGCCACTGGTTCATCAATAAATAGGCAATAGGCCATGCGAAAACAAAAGACACCATCACCCATTTGATGAATTCTTTAGAGGTCAGCAAAACAATGCTGGGGAGGGAAGCACCCAGCACCTTACGGATACCGATCTCTTTGGTCTTCTGCTCGGCCAAAAAAGCCGCCAAGCCAAAGAGGCCCAGACATGCTATCAAAACAGACAGCAAGCTGAATCCATTGAACAGCCGCCCAAGCTGTTGCTCAGATACGTACTGCAAGTTGTAAGCGTCATTGTAGAACATATAGCGGTAAGGATAATCCGGTGCATGGATCTTGAAGGCTGCCTCGATTTGTTTCAGGGTCTCTTCCGTCTGAACTCCCTCTATTTTAATGAAAACATAGTTGTGCCAGGGCCGGTATATACGAAAGACAAAAGGTCTGATAGCTGTGTGCAAAGAGCGAGCATTAAAATCCTTTACGACACCAATAATGCGTGCCTTTCGAAATGACTCCGGCCAAGCCGGGTGAGCCATGTAAACCGTTGTACCCAGCGGATTCTCTAAATTCATTTGGGCTGCTGCCGTTTCATTGATGATACAGGCTTCTCTTTCATCGGTCACATAGGCTCTGGAAAAGCTTCTGCCTTGAGTTATCTCCATGCTAAAAACCGAGAAGAATTCATAGTCAACCACGGTGTAATCCACGGGCAGAAAATCATCTCCGGGATTGCCTTCCCAATTGATAGAGATATTCTCGCCCACCCAAGTCGGCCCCTGAGCCGCGCAGGTCACACTCCGGATACCCGGTTTATTCTGCAAAGCATTCTTGAAAGAATTAAAACTCCTCCTCAGCACAGGATTATTCCCGAGGATGACGACATTATCCCTATCGAGGCCCAGATCTCTTTTTTGAATATAGCGAAGCTGCTGGGAAACCAGCAAAGTGCAGGTGATAAGGCCCACTGAAATGACAAACTGGAAGACGATCAGGACTTTTCGCGTCCCTGCGCCTCTATTCCCAAAATTGTTTTGGCTTTTCAATGTCTGAACCGGTTGAAATGAGGATAGGAAGAAAGCAGGATAACTCCCGGCCAAAAAACCGGTCGCAACGGTGGTGAGAAGCAGCGCCAGGATCAAGGAGAAATTGGCGCCGGAGAGCAACATGAGGGACTTGGCTGTAAACTGATTGAACCGGGGGAGCACGGTCTCCACTAAGATTAAAGCAAACACCAGGGAAATAAAGGCGATAAAAAAGGCTTCTCCCAAAAACTGGCGAGTGACCTGAGCTCTAGCAGCACCGATGACTTTTCGCATCCCCACTTCTTTGGCTCTCCGAGCTGAGCGAGCTGTGGCCAGGTTCATAAAATTGACGCAGGCCATGATCAGGATAAAAGCTGCGATCAGCGCAAACAGGGCGACCCTTTTTATGCCTCCGGGGCGTCCGAATTCGTGGAGATAGACCTTGGTCAGAGGCTGCAGCACAGGAATATAAGTTACATCAGGGCTGACATTTTCCTTAAAGATGTCCTTGATCTTGGCGGAAAAGGCAGCCGGGGAAGCATCCGGCCGCAGCAATATGTAGTTGGGACCGGACCACTCCTCCCACCGGGCAAGACGGGCTTCCCCCAGCAGTTCCATGCGAGCGATCAGATCGAACTGCATATGAGAATTCGTGGGGAGGTTTTTGATAACTCCGGTGATCTTGAAATCGGCGTTGGGCCGGTCCAAATAGAGGACTTGTCCTAGGGCATCCTCATTTCCAAAATAACGGTGGGCGGTTTCCTCCGTAATGACGATCGCATTCCGGTCCGCCAAAGCGGATTCCGGATCACCGTGAACAAAGGGGAAAGAAAACATTTTAAAAAAGCCCGGATCCGCTAGATAAAAATTATCCTCTTCGAACCTCTTGTCGCCCACTTTTACCAAAGAGCCGTACCAGGTACAGGTCCGAGAGAATTCCTCGACTTCGGGATGCCGGTCTTTAAGGGCCGGTCCAATTGCATAGGTAGGCGTCGGGATCTGATTCCCATCCTCCGTTTTATTGAGGATGCGGAAGATCCGGTCTTTGTGCTGGTGAAAACGATCAAAGCTCAATTCATCCTGGACCCAAAGGCCGATCAGGATGAAACAGGCCATCCCGATAGTAAGGCCGGCGATATTGATGAATGAATAGCCTTTTTGTCTAACGATTTGACGGAATGCTACTTTAAAATAACTTTTTAGCATAGTGAGTCTCCAAGAAGTTGTCTCCAGAAGAAAAGATACGAGCAAAAACAGGATCTGGAAATTAATTTGAATACGGGCCCTAAAGGCCCCAAATTCCTGGGAAGTTTCCTGGAAACGGTCCTCAAGATCTTCAGCGAGAGAGCGCAGTGTATCCTCATCGGATAAACGTCGCAGCAGGAATCTCAAAAATCCTGGGATCCGGAACTCTTTGGTGGTCATGATTTGGTTTTCTTGAGATCGGGGACATCCGTCCAGATCGATCGATTCACCTCTTGAATATTTGCCAATTTTTTTTCGCCCAGAGAGGTCAGCCGATAATAGATCCGGGGGCGGCCGCCCAGGTCGGTCGAACCTAACGCCTGGATCGTTTCCACATAACCATTTTTCTTCAAACGATTCAGAGGGGCATAAACAGCACCTGACATCCAATCTGTCCCGGTGTCCAGTTCCACCTGCTTTCTAATGGAAATTCCATAGGCCCTATCCGCAAGTTTCCATATGGCCAGCAGCAAGATCTCTTCGATCCTCGATAAAAAATTCATGCCGAATTCCCTCCCATATATTCATTCATTAGTATTCGTTTTATAGTATTCATATTATATATATACGTGCCGAAATTGAAATAGTTTTAAACTGTCCGAGGTTATTTTTTTACGAAGCGGATCCTTGCCTTCCCCCGGAGGTTGGACTCTGAAGAGATTTTGCGCTCGAGGTTCCCCCAATCCAGGTCCCCATAGGTCCACCCGAAACATATATACATATTGAGAAAGCCATCTTTTTGGACTTGGCTGCGTACGGCCACAGTTCCATCAGATTCAACACAGACACCCGTTTCTCCTGTTGCTCCAGTCAATTGATACGAATAGATATGTTCCTTCATAGCACAAAAATCATTGGTAACCGGCAAGGCAACTTCCGGCATGCCGGAGGCGGGAAAAAGAAAGAAGTCCTTTCCATCTAAGGACCACGGGAATAAGGGCTCCTGCCGATAAACAACTTCATTCTTCTCCCCCCGGAATATTTGAGCTGTGCCGTGAGGGCGACCGATATGTTCTTCAGGATATACGCTCCAGAGGGCTTTTCGATCCCATTCCAGCTCGACAAACCGCCGATCGAGCATAAAGACCAGACCGATCTCGTAGCAGTCGGATGGAGGTCGCTCCATTTCGAACCGAATATCAAGATATCCTCTGCGGTCGATCTGAAGGACAACAGAGACATTTCGTCGGTTGATGATCCCTTCTCTGTGGATTGTAAAGCCATCCTCAGATTTATCAAATCTCACTTTTTCAGCCTTCCAATTGATAGCCTGTGACCAATCGAGGTCTTCGACAGTGTCTTTCTTTGGTTCGGGGGCTGAAATATGCAGAAATGGCCCTCCCCTGATGATCCTATTGTCACTTGCCCGGTCTGCACTGATCATCCCGGTGGTTTTATCAAAAACCAAGGAATAATCTCTTGTTTTCAGCATCAACACTTTCTCTGTCTCTTCAAACTCACTCTGGGAAATATCTATTGTGGCCGTCTCTACCTTTTCAGGCTTTGAATGAGAAAATGTCAGATGATACTCGTCGATCACTCTATCATCCTTTGCCTCAAACCTGAGTCTGATCAGTTTTCCGTTGAGCATAAAGAGAGGAGCGCGCAAAAATCCCTTCTCATGGGGAGCGATATCAGGACCATCAGAAAATGCTTCTTTCCAGCCTTGGTCCTCATATTTTTGGGCCCAACTGACTCTAATCTCGGCAAGATTGGTGTGATCAAAACGATTGTAGACCGGAACCATAAGCTCCTCACCCGGCTGAACAGGTGCGAACAGTGTCTGCATCACTCTGATAGGAGAGTACGCCTTTTTAGTGTGCCAAAACTCGGGTTTCTTCCGCCGCCAGACGTCAACGATTCCCCAGGGGCCGTATCCACAGGGTTTTTCAGGCAGAAAAAAGACTTCATCGATCATGCCCCAAATAGCACCACCCAAGGCCCCCTCGGACTCGAAGCAATCATCCCACATCCGCCTTAAACTCTCACCCCAAAAATTCCTCATGTTGGGGTCGCGCTTAAGGGTCGAAATATTGTAGCAGGCTACATGGGCCCATTCGTCATGCAACACCGGTAAATCAGGATGTGCAAAATCTTTGATCGGTATTTTGTGCTGATTCATGTTTCCTTTATAGGACACATAATGCATACTTAAGATGTCACTGCAGTAGTTTTTTTCTTCAGGCACTTTTCCTGGATAGCTAAACATCACCGGCCTGGTTTCATCGACTGACTTTACCCAATCAAACTGCCGCTGAAAATTAGCACCATATTCGTTCTCATTTCCTATAGACCAGATTATCACACAGGGATGATTCCAATCACGCGTGACCATCTCCCGAAGTTGGGATAGATATCGTTCGGTGTAGGCAGGGTCATCCTGTGTGTCGCCGGGTTGGTACGCCTTTTTACGGTGCGTGCCCACAAAACATAGGGCGGTTTCCTCTTCAACATAGATCCCGTATTGGTCACAGAAATCTAAAAATTCCGGTGACGGAGGATAGTGCGATGTGCGGATGAAGTTGAAGTTAGCCTCCTTGGCCAACAGGACATCCTGCCGGTCCTGCTGCGGAGTGGTGCTGCGGCCTAAGAGAGGATGGATGTCGTGGCGACACGCTCCTCGCAGTTTGATCTCGTTGCCATTAACAAAAACCCTGTTTCCCTCGACCTTGATCTCACGAAAACCCAGGGATTGCTGAACAATTTCAACAGTGCGGCCAGCTAGGATCAGATCCGCGGTCAGAATGTGAAGGTTAGGGTGTTCTGCATCCCATTTTTGCGGTGCGTCTACTGGGATGTCGATAGTCCGGGTCTTTTTTGAAGAGGAGAATGTCAGAGTCGAGCTCGAGAGCAGAACAGCATTGCCTTCAGGATCCTCTAAACTCAGATGGACTTTAGCCTGTGTTGACTGGGAGATACCAGCTTCGACACGCATCTTGGCATTGCGGTATTCACTGTCCAAAAAGGTAACAACACGAAAAGTCTGGATATGAACTTCCGGCAAGGCTACAAGTTCTACACGGCGCAGGATGCCTCCGATGGGATGGTGGGCATACCCGCTCCCATAGGAGATCTCATCCTGTTTGTCTGTGATGCCGACAACCAGGACAGCGTCTTCACCGGGTTGAACATGATCGGTTATATCGCAGTCCCAAGAGGTAAAACCACCGTGATGATCTCTGATAAATTGCCCATTGATCCATACGCGAGCATAGCTATAAACACCATTGAAGCGGACTAAAATGCGATTATTCCGGAAGTCTTTGGGGATAAAGATCTGCTTACGATAGGCATATTCCACATCAAGTTGTATGGAATAGCCCTGCATCTGACATTCCCCGGGAACTTGGATGGGCTTCCACCCACTCTGGGATGTAACATCTCGCCAGAATTCAGGTCCCGGAGCCAGGTTGAATTCCCATTTCCCACATAGATCGATACGGCAGCTTTCGACTCCAGAAACATTGTGAGGCAAAACGACTGGTGATTGGGAAAGGAGCGGCTGACACAAAACAAACACCAAGACGAGTCGCATAACAGATATGGGGATAGTTTTTTTCATCGTAGAAACTCCGCTTTTAAGAGCTAGAAGTCTATCAAGTTGAAGATATCAAATGCACTTGACTTTGCCAATGCTTTTCAACATATATACAATACCTCACAAGAGAAAAGGCAATATATATGATAGCACTGGACAGCATTTTGCTCTTGGGCCTGATCGTTTTAGCCATGGTGCTGTTTGTCTCCGAGAGACTTCGGGCTGATGTGGTCGCGTTGTGTGTGTTGGTCGCCCTCCTGGTTTTTGGCTTGATCGAACCCGACCAAGCCCTGTTCGGATTTGCCAACCAAGCAACCGGAATTGTGGCGGCCATGTTCATCCTAAGTGCGGGATTGGTCCGTACCGGAATCGTCGATTGGCTGGTAAGACGGTTAGACAGATGGGCAGGAAAGTCAAAGATCCGATTGCTGTTGGTACTCTGTATCACCAGCGCAGTCCTTTCAGCCTTTATCATCAACACAGCCATCGTCGCCATCTTTTTACCGGTGGCTTTTGCGTTGTCACAAAGCCGCAAACTGCCCATATCCAAGATCTTGATACCGGTGGCCTTCGCAAGTCAACTGGGTGGTGTGTGCACATTGATCGGCAGCTCCACCAACATCCTAGTCAATTCCATCGCTGTGGAGAGCGGCGTGGGCAGCTTCAACTTGTTCGAGTTTGGGCGTTTGGGACTCATCCTTATGGGCGTTGGGCTTTTCTATTTGATCGTGATTTCGGGGAAACTTCTGCCCAAACGGAAAGGAACCTACCAACAGATCGACAAATACCGGCTGGTTGACTATCTGGCTGAATTCACTGTGACAAAAGACTCGAAACTTATCGGAAAGCGCTGGGAGGAGATCAAAAACCAGGATATAAGAGACATCCGGCTGATCAAGCTCATCCGTGAACAGAAGGCTGTATGGCATCCTCAAAAGACTCTGGTGAGGGAGTCAGATATTCTGCTTGTCTACAGCGACGCTGATAAGCTCATGAATTTCAAAGATCACTTCAGCCTACAGACCATGGCCGATGTAGTAATTGATGACAAAAAAATGAGCTCCGATGAGGTCAAACTTGTCGAAGGCCTTATCCCGCCCGGATCCCGACTCCAGGGCCGCACTCTCAAGAGCTCTAATTTCCGCCGACTTTTTCAGTGTGTCGTGCTGGCTGTGCAGAGAAGAGGAAAGGTTATTCGACAGCGCTTGGACAATATTCAACTCGAGCAAGGAGATACACTCCTGCTGCAGTGTGATAAAGAGGAGATCCAAGACATCCTGAGATCTAGTGATTTGATCGTGACTAATGAATTGACCGAGCTGAATCTGCGCAGAGATCGAGCATTTATCGCCTTAGGGCTGCTTGTGGCTGTTATAACACTTTCCGCACTGAACATCATCCCGATTCTGACCGCTGTGCTGATCGGAGTCCTGGGAATGCTTCTAAGTGGTTGTCTCTCCGTGGAAGAGGCCTATCAGGCGATCGATTGGAAGGTCATCTTTCTTTTGGGAGGAATTCTGCCCTTGGGATTGGCCTTACAACAAACAGGCACCGCCTCTTGGCTGGCAGATATCCTGTTGAAACCCCTGGCCGGTCTGGGCCCGGTCTTTGTATTGGCAGCATTATACTTCATTACGGCAGTATTAACCGAAGGCATGTCGAATGTAGCAACGGCAATACTGTTGGCACCCATAGCCCTGTCACTGGCAGCCGGAATGGGTGTAAATCCCCAGCCATTTCTCATCGCCATCACCTTCGCCGCTTCCACAAGCTTTGCCACGCCCATCGGATATCAGACCAACATGATGGTCCACGGACCCGGAGGTTACCGTTTCGCCGATTTTGCCAGAGTGGGAGTCCCCCTCAATCTGATCTTTTGGGGCATATCTGTTTTCTTGATCCCCCTATTCTGGCCTTTTTAGTTCCTTATTTATTACTAGAATTCCCGGGAATATAAGGTGTGTATCGAAGGTCTAATCTTTGTATAGCTTGAATAAAGGATACTTCTGGAGAAATTTAAAATGACACACACATATCGCTATATCAGGTACACCTTCCTGATTCTGGCAGTGATCAGTCAGCTGGGATGTGGATCGCTGAAAGTGGAAAGTAAATGGCGCGAACGGGAGATCGTCGTTGACGGGAAAAGCGACGATTGGGTGGGCGCACTGCAGTATTTCGAGAAGAAAAAGGTTTCGGTGGGAATGCGGAACGATGACAGCTTTTTCTACATGTGTTTGATCATTGATCAGCCGCAGCTTCGCGATCAGATCATGGCACAGGGCCTCCAGCTATGGTTCGATCCCGAGGGAGGCGATGAAAAAAAGTTCGGGATCAAATTTCCCATAGGCATGGGAAGGATGCGGCCCAACCAAGAGGTCACCGAGGAAGACCGGGAAAGAATGCAGGACCAGGAAAGACGCCAGGAAATATTCGAGAATTCACTTGCCGAGCTCGAAATCCTCTCAGCGGGGATCGATGAAGGCATCCGAATGGCGGTTGAGGAAGCGAAAGGCATTGAGATCCAGTTGAAGATGTATAGCGGCCAGGTCGTTTATGAGTGCAAAATTCCACTTCTTACCAGCGAGGGGATGCCTTACGTTATTAAGGCTCTGGCCGGAGGTGTCATCGGTGTTGGATTGGAATCACCTAAGCAGGCTATGCGCGGAATGGGAGGGGGGATGCCTGGTGGCGGCGGCAAAGGTGGCGGCATGCCAGGCGGAGGAGGCATGGGTGGCGGTAGAGGAGGTGGAACGGGTGGGACTCCCATGGGAAGGAGCGGCCACAGTGGGAACCAGCAGATGCCGGAGGAACTAAAAGTCTGGGCCTCGGTTCAACTGGCCACTAACTAATTAGAGGTCGAGCAGCATCCATTTGTTCTTGATCACACCCTCAAACATGTTCTCAGCTGTCAGGTTTATCCCTCGGAATCCTATTCAAAGCACCCCACAACTGATCAGCCGACTGATATCTTACTGTCTTGTCTTTTTCTAAGCATTTTAGGATCAAACTTCCCAGCTCACCTGGAATTTGAGCATTTAACTCTCGGGGATCCTTAGGAATTTCATTCTTGTGTTTGACCGCCACGCTAAGGGGCGTCTCACCTCTAAAAGGGAGTTTCCCAGTGACCATCTCATAAAGAACGATTCCCAAAGAATAGATATCCGAGCGATAATCGATATCAACAGCTTCGATCTGCTCAGGTGACATATACTCGGGAGTCCCGATCGCCACGCCCTGATGAGTCATTCCGTCAGCCTGCATGGAACGAGAGATGCCAAAATCCAGGATTCGAGCGTTTTTGTTCAAATCGATCATGATATTGCCGGGTTTTATATCACGATGAACGATCCCTTGGCTATGTGCTTCAGCTAGACCTGAGCTGACCTGCAAAGCAACGTCTATGGATTTTTTCATTGGAAGCGATCCCTCTCGTTTAATCAAATGACTGAGATCTTCACCGGCAATATATTCCATGGTGATGTAATGCGTTCCGGCCTCTTCCATGAGTTCATACATCCGACCAATATTTTTATGAATGATCTTTCGGGCGGTTTTTAATTCATGGTGGAATCTCTTTATGGCCAAACGGTCCAAGGCGATCTCAGGGCGAATGAGTTTCAGGGCGATCTCCTCTTCAAGCTTGGTGTCTAATGCTTTGTAGATCGTCCCCATTCCCCCCCGACCAAGCACTTCGATGATCCGGTGGCGGCCGGCAAAAATGAGGCCAACAGGCAAACTGTCGAGTGGCCTTTCGATGGTCCTGGTCAAAGGGGAATGCTCTTCCTCATCATGGAATTCAATGCCACAGTTCCCACAGAAATTGTGGCCATCCGGCAGTTCAGACTGGCATTCGGGGCATTTCATGATCCTGTATCCTTTTGCTCGCCACTTATGTGGTCATCATTAACTACCACAAATCCTCAGGGAGAGGACGCTGCGGTGTAGGGATCTCATTGGTTATGGAAACGATCCACCAGCGCCCATCCTTTTTCATCAAACTGTAAATGTCCAACCCGATCTGTCCGGGAGCATCGGCGGGAGTTTTGAACTTGGACTTCTCGATGGTTTCCTGATCCCAATCCGGAACGGTTATCAATCCTCCCGAACGACCACTTCGTAGCCCTCTTTATAGGGGGGCTCTGTAAAAAGGCCCATAAATTTCACCAGTTGTTCCTCATAGGCGAGGCTTTTCTCATTATTCAGTGCATCCTCTTCGCTGTCCCAGATGCTGATACAGATGTTTTTGCCTTCGCTGCGGTTGCTGATGAAATATGCCATGTTAAAACCTTTCTGGGATTTAAACGCCGGCACAACGCTCTCTTTAAAAAGATGAGCAGCCTCATCGACCCTTTCGCTTTGAGTGTGAATAATGGTAAAACGTGCAAACATAATAATCCCTCCTAAAAACCCTTATTTAAAAGCAGGGGAATCTTCACTACATTGCTCCCCTCAATATAAAAAAGGATATCAATAACACAAATTAGAGTCAATCCAATTACCGCAGAAGGTCTTTTGACTCTCTTTCCACACATTGACTTAATTCGTCCCGAAAAGTATATTCGAGGAAATGAATTTTTCTGTTAAACAATGGGCATCGATCACACTGGCAGGACTGTGTTTAGGAGGAACTCTTGCCCTACTCCATTGCCGCCAAACCGAATCCGATGAGAATCTGATCCTCATCACACTGGATACACAAAGAGCGGATTATCTCAGCTGCTATGATCCCAGCCATTCTCAAACCCCTCATTTAGATTCACTGGCAGAAGAGGGGATCCTATTTGAAAATTGCTATTCTCTGATCCCGATAACCCTGCCGGCGCATGCGGCGATGTTTTATTCACAACAGCCGCATGAACTGTCTATCTATAACAATGGAGAAGCTTTCACAAAACAGGAAAAGGCAACCGCGGTGGCTGAGATCTTTAAAGAAAGAGGATACGCCACAGCTGCTTTTGTTTCCATGGGTGTACTGGAAGCGGACTATGGTCTGAATCAAGGCTTTGCAGAATATGAGGGAGATTATCCCCAAAAAGGCAGATATTACGCAACGGCTGAAGAGATCAACGACCAGGTTTTTCCTTGGCTGGACAAAAAGTTTGATCAAAAATTTTTCCTCTGGGTACATTACAGCGATCCCCATGCCCCCTATCATCCTCCTTATTCCAGTCCGGCCCTGACGATAAATCTAAATGGTGAACGGTTGGGTGAATACTTCCTCAATGAGACCCTGTATGATCTCAAGATCGATCTCAGTCCTGGAGACAATGTGCTCCATTTCCAAATCAACAATGCCTATCGAGAACGTCCCAAACAAAGACATGCGCGCTTCCGCCGCTTAGAGGTCTCATCCCTAGAGGGAGAGGAAAACCTGGCCTTAGCGAGATTGGACGGCTGGTTTGGCAGCTCGGATGAAGATATCGACAGTTGTGCCAAAGAGGCCAGCCTTAAGATCACAAACCCGACTGGCTTAACACAAGCGCGTCTGAAATTCCGGGGCAGCCTTGGCCTGGGGCATGCAGGCGCTCGGGAATTGTACAAAAAAGAAGTGGAATACATGGATCTGCAGATCGGGGCCTTGATCGGCAGGCTAAAGCAGTTGGACATCTACACAAAAACGCATATCCTGGTGGTCGGCGATCATGGAGAAGGGCTGGGCGAATACCTGAAGCGCAACCAGCGTGTTCACTTCGGCCATATTCAGTATTTATACGATGTATACCTGCATGTTCCCCTGCTGGTTCGGTCCCCAAACATTAAAAGTGGGAGGCAGCGCATAAGAACCCACGTCAGTCTGCTCGACATTGCGCCTACCCTGCTCGGCCTGGCCGGGCTCAAGCCTCCCCAAGATTATGCGGGGAAAAATATTCTCTCTCCTGAATATTCAGGTTCTCAGGAGATTTTTCAGGCCTCTTATCGACCCGAGGCGACCAGAGACCAATTCGGGATCTTAAGCTCCCCTCTTCATTTCATCTTTACCCCGGAAGATAACGCCTATGAGTTGTATGATCTTTCCAGCGATCCCCAAGAAAAAACAAATATCTATTCGGAGCGGGGGCAAGAGGAGTCTGTTAAACATCTGAAGCGGCAGCTGGATGAAGCGGCTCGTGAAATCCTAAAAAATAGAACCGTCCCCAAAAGAGACAAAGGCCCAGAAGAAATGCTGCGGGCCCTCGGCTATATTAAATAATCGCTTGAAGTAATTTGTTCAAATTTTTTCACTCATTTCATTCAACCGGATTCAGCCACCCTCAGAATAGGGATGGGCTTACTATCTGCGTGTTCATTCATATCTCAATGACGTCACGGGGTCGGTCAGTGCGGCTTTAAGTGCCTGAGACCCCACCGTGAAAAGAGCCACAAAGATAGCCAAGGCTCCTGACAGTACAAAAGGCCACACCCCAATACTCGATCGATAGGCAAAGTCCTGTATCCAGCGGATCATGGCATAGTAGGCGATCGGCCAGGCAATGATGTTGGCGACCAGAACCCATTTGACAAACTCCTTGGAAAGAAGCAGCAGGATGTTTCCTACAGATGCGCCCAACACCTTGCGGACTCCGATCTCCTTCGTCCGCTCCTGTGCAGTAAAGGCCGCCAAACCCAAAAGGCCAAGACAGGCCACAAAGATGGAAAGGAAGGAGAAAGTCGTAAAAAGACTCCTCATCTTGCCTTCACTCTGGTAAAGGAGACCTATCCTGTCATCCAAAAAACTGTAATTGAATTCTTCTTGAGGGTAGATCTCCATCCATTTTTGTTGTACAAAGCCCAGCATCTCCCTGATATCACCAGGCGCGATCCTGATAGATATAAAGTGAATGCGCTCGGGTACGAGCCAAAGGGCCAAGGGCTCGATAATACGGTGCAGCGATTTAAAGTGGAAATCATCCACAACCCCCACCACCTTGAGGGGGATGGTTTCTGTTTCACTGGTTGCCATAAGTATATTCTTATCGACGATCTCTTCGGGTGTATAACCTAATTCCAGAACAGCCGCTCGATTTAGCACCACCGCCCCCTCGATATCCGTACTGAACTCTTTGGAGAACTTCCGGCCTTCGATCAATTGAAATCCATAGGTGTCGATAAAGTCATAGTCCGAAGCCACAAACATGATGCTGAAGATATCATCGGAATCGTCGCGCTTAAAAACCGTATCCGAGAAGTTTTTGCTGCCCGGTAAATTCGAAGAACCGGCGACGGACTTTATCCGGGGGTTCTCTTTCAAAGCGCTGCGAAAAACATCGATATCCTTTTGGACGGTTTCACTTTCGGTGGTGATGAGAAGCATATTCTCCTGGTCAAAACCCAAAGGTTTGTTCCGCACATACTCCATCTGTTTAAAAATAACCAGTGTCCCAATGATCAGGACGATCGAGATGGCAAATTGAACCACAGCCATGCCTTTACGGAAGATCGACTTGCCTGTTCCGGACAGAGCCCTGCCTTTGAGCACACGGACCGGTTGAAAAGCCGTCAAAACAAAAGCGGGATACAAACCGGCCAGCACACCGGTTATCACTGTTATTCCCAGAAGCATCCATACATTGTCGAGGGAAAACAGCAGACCCACAGATAGGGCTTTTTGGGTAAGAGCATTAAATGAGTTGAGGAACAGCGCTATAAATCCTATGGCAAAAAGCAGCGCCACAAAACTCATCAGAATGGACTCGCCTAAAAACTGCGCCCAAAGCTGCTGTTTGTCCGCGCCCACAGTTTTACGCAATCCCACTTCTTTGGCCCGTTTATTGGCCCGGGCTGTGGACAGGTTCATAAAATTTAAACAGGCTATGACCAATATCATGAAGGCAATGGCGGTAAAGATTAAAACAGAAGTCATGCTTCCCATGGCTTCAACCTCGAATTGCTCGCTCGGATAAAGATGGATATCCAGAAGCGGCTTCAACTTCAGCTGGAAAACCTCAGTGATATCGACCTCCGGTCCCACAAAAGCGGCAAACTGGGCTCCCATATATTTGGTCAAAAATCCCCCCAGTTTCTCTTCCAGTTCACCGGGGACGGTTCCATTTTTCACAAGAACATAGGTATAAAGGAAGTTGTTGAACCACTGGCTCATATAATCCTCAGGATAGGTGGCCAGAGAAGCAACCAGATCAAAGTGCACATGGGAATTAAGCGGTACTTTTTCCAAAATACCTGTGACCTGAAAGTCCAAGACCGAGCCATTCCAGTCCACCGTCAGCGTTTGTCCGAGCGCATCTTCGCTACCCAGGTAACGCAGAGCTATCTCGCGAGTCAAGATGATCGACTTGGGTTGAGTCAGAGCAGCCTGCGGATCACCGCTTTCCAAACGAAAATCAAAGATCTCTAAAAGCGAATTGTCGGCAAATATCAGTTCTTGTCTGCGAAAGATGTTGCGCTGGTCCTTAATGGAGATCTCATCTTTATCTAAACGCACAAATTTTTCGATCTCGGGATAATCCTGGACTAAGGCCGTCCCATAGGCTCCAGATGTTATGGGAGCTTGCCCGTGAATATCCCGAAAATCAACTTTCCGCTCTACACGGTAAATGTTTTCGGCGTTTTGATGGAATTTGTCATAACTCAGTTCATCCTGGACCCAGAGAAAGATCATCAAACAGGCGGCCATGCCAATGGCCAACCCGAAGATATTGATGGCAGAGTACAAACGGTTGCGAAATAGATTTCGCATGGCGACCTTGATATAGTTGAGCAGCATATCACCTCTCCCTCAGATATCAATCATCATCGAAGTTGACGAAGGCTGATACGGAAAGGTTCCCTTAGGGAGTGATCATTTATTTAGCAACGGATCGTTTCGAACCTCGATCATTTCCACCTGAACTGCTGCGCCCACTCGAAGAGTGACCCGGTATACACCGGGTGCTGCCTTCGAGCCGGATAGGGTTCGGCCAAAGAGGTCGCGGCCCTCCGAATATGAGCCAAAATTCCGCGTCAGCTGACGATGGATGCTGTTCAAGGCACGATCCGTTCCAGCCTCCATGAGCTTATGTCTAAGATCTCGCAGCTGCTCTTTATCCTCCGCCGTCGATACAAGTTCGCTCATTTCCTCCAGAGCTGCAGCCAATCTGGCTTTAAATCTAGAAACAACATCTTCCTGGGGAGGAAAGCTAAAATCCCAGCGAACCTGGTTTATTCCGGCCTTGGCCCTCACCGTCAGTTCATTTTGGAATTGACCTGTGATATCTTCGATCACAAGGCTGATTTTTTCATCCGGCTCCGATTTGAGATAAAAATGGATGGCCGCGCCTCGAGGAGGATTCTCTCCACGGAACTTAAAAAAGCTCTGCTGTCTCCCCAAAGATACATTTTGCCATTTGGTGGCTGTCCGGCTCTTAAAAAGATGGACCTCTTTCGCCAAGACCTCTTCGGTCAACTGCTGCAACGGCGTGATGTCGTCTGTGATCCAGATGCTGCGGCCGTGTGTTCCTGCCACAAGATCATAATCACGCGGGTGAATGATCAGATCGTGGAAGGCCACGGTCGGCATGTCGTTCATAAAGCGGCTCCAGCTTTTACCGCCATCGATGCTCACAAAACAGGCGAATTCAGAGCCCACAAAGAGCAGATTGGGATTTACCGGGTCTTCACGGACGGCATACAGACTGTGACCATCTGGAAGAGTGCTGGATATATGGGCCCAGGTAGCACCAAAATCTGTGGTCTTAACCACGTAGGGAAAAAAATTGTCACTGCGATGACCATCGAAGGTGGCATAGGCCGCACCCGGCGTATGGTGGGAAGCTTCCACGCGACTGCACCATATCCCGGAAGGCACATCTGGGATATG
Organism: Acidobacteriota bacterium; assembly: GCA_030609975.1. Taxonomy (GTDB): domain Bacteria; phylum Acidobacteriota; class Aminicenantia; order Aminicenantales; family Aminicenantaceae; genus JAUWSR01. The sequence continues at coordinate 21,481 of JAUWSR010000016.1, forward strand.
GGAGCGTGTGTTGGTCCAAGATGCCCCCGCATCCCGTGTGACCTGGACATTGCCGTCGTCAGTCCCCACCCAGACAATCGCTGGATCCAAAGGCGACTCTGAAATGGATATGATGGTGCAGTGATTTTCCGCCCCGGTCACTTCATGCGTGAGCCCCCCGGAATCGGACGAGTTTCTCTTGGCGGCATCGTTGCTAGTGAGGTCTGGACTGATAATCCGCCAGTTGTCGCCGCGATCCACGGATTTGAAGAGGTGGTTCCCTCCAAAATATAGGGTTCGGGGATTGTGCTGGGATACAATAACCGGACTGCTCCAGTTATAGCGGAATTGTGGGGGAAGCAGGCTTGAGTATTGGCTGCGGCTGGGATACCTCCAGAGCCAATGCTCCCCGGGAAAGATGGAATAGCGGATAGGGGTTTCAGGAAAATCCGGATCGTAATAATCGGAGAAATTGAGGATGGTTTCAGGCCGGGGAGAGATGAGTTTGAATTCACGGGTTTCCATGTTGATCCGGCCCAGTCCTCCCACATGGCAGACGGTATAGACCGTACGCCAATCCGTAGGATCGACCTGCATGTGAAATCCATCCCCTCCATTCACCTCGATGTTGTGATCATTAAGGATTCCCATTCGGTCACGGCTGTTGCTGGGACCGCCAAAACCACCGATATCCTGCATCCCGCCATAGACCCAGTAGGGATCACGCATGTCGACACCAATG
>JAUWSR010000046.1 GCA_030609975.1 Acidobacteriota bacterium
GGGCCGTTGCTGCGGAGGAATGCCGCCATTTTCTCAGAGCAGAAGACCGGGAGATTCTGGGCCGAAAGGGCTTCGTAGCCAAAAAATATGAGACCTGTGTAGTGACCGATGTGAGCATGAGTGAGGATGATCCCATTGAGGGGATTTTTGCTTCCTGAGGTTCGGGGATCAAGCGTTTTATGGATCATATCGAGCTGGGGCCGGATATCGGGAGACGCATCCACCAGGAATGCTTGATCTGCGGAGAGGTCCAGGAGAGCTAGTGAGACGATCAGACGTTTGTGTTTTGGATCCTGCCGTGCTCGCCTGCAGTTGGGACAGTCACACCCGATCTGGGGTACGCCCCCGTCTTGAGTTGTGCCCAAGACTTTGATCGAGGCTCGCCCTTTAGGTGGGTCAATTTTGGGAGTGTTTTTCGGAGCGCCGGAAAGAGGGGAGCCATAGACCAGGGAGAAAAGTCCGGCAGAGCCGCTTAGGCAGTTGCGCAGAAAGGACCTGCGTTTCAAGCTCACCTTATCAGCGGACTTTGGAGCCGGCGGGAATGTCCTCTTGGAAGAAGGGGATGAGGGCGCTGTCATCCGGCAGAACCGCTGCCAGCAACATGGCTTGGGATTCGATACCTCGAATGACCGCGGGTTTCAGGTTGACGATCACGATGAGCTTTTTCCCTACCAGATCTTTGGGGGAATAGGTCGTGGCGATGCCTGCCACCATCTGTCTGACCTCGTCTCCGATGTCCACCCTCATTTTGATGAGCTTTTCGGTGCCTTCCACACGTTCGGCTTCAAGGATTTCTGCCACTCTCAGGTCCATGCGTTTGAATTCGTCGAATGATACTTGATCCATTATTTTCTCCTTCTCTTTTTTGACAGGCTGGCTCTTCGGTTCCTCTGCTAAAAAATCCTTCAGATTCACCCTGGGAAAGAGCGGCTTTGGTTTTTGGAGGATGCGGTTGGGATCAAAGCCGCTGAATTCCAGATCTGCGAAACATCTTTCAGGCAGGGCCTGTTTTTCGTCCAGCAAACTCCAGATCTTTTGTGAGGATGTCGGTATAACAGGATACAGGCAGTAGGCGATTGTCCTCAGGGCTGCCGCTGCCTGGTAAAGGATCCTGGCCAGACGTGGTTTTTGGGTTTCATCTTTTGCTAAGATCCAAGGTTCGTTATCTGCCAAGTAGCGGTTGACGGTGCTAATGTAGGCCCATATCTCTTCCAATGCTCGATTGATCGCCAGGTCATCGTAAAAAGCGATGATCTTTTCCTTGGCACGCTCGAATTCCGTACGGAGCTTGATATCAGTTTCTTTCTCTTCTTCAATATCCGTGAACCGGCCGGAAAAATAGTTTTGGATCATGGTCAACAGCCTCTGGGTGAGATTGCCCAGATCGTTGGCCAGATCGGAGTTTACCCGGTGTATAAAGCCTTCATGTGAAAAGTTGCCGTCCAATCCGACGGGGATCTCTCTGAGCAGAAAATATCGCAGGGGATCCGTGCCGAAGGAGTCCAGGATGGTGTGGGGGTCGAGGACATTTCCCTTGGATTTCGACATCTTGGTCTTGTCTTTGAGCCACCATCCATGACCAAACACGGTCTTGGGTAGAGCAAATCCTCCCGCCATCAGGAATGCCGGCCAGAAAACCGCGTGGAAGCGCAGAATGTCCTTTCCGATGAGATGCACATCAGCCGGCCAATAACGCTCGTATAAACCCGGATCTCGTTTGTAGCCGATCCCGGTCAGATAATTATGCAGCGCATCGAACCAGACGTATACGGTGTGTTCCGGATCGTCCAATACAGGGATTCCCCATTTCACGGTTGTGCGGGTGATGCTTAGATCCTTGAGGCCTCGTTTGACAAAGCTTACGATCTCATTCATCCGGCTTTGCGGCCGGACAAAAGTGGGATTGTTTGCATATAGATCCATCAGGGCCTGTTGATAGGCGGAGAGTTTAAAAAAATAGGTCTCCTCGGAGACTTTGTTTGCCTTTTTTCCACAATCGGGGCATATCTTATATCCCTTTGTTTCCAATGGTACGTCCTCTGAAAGGAAATTCTCATCGGAAACACAGTAATAACCTTCGTAGGTGCCCTTGTAGATATCTCCTTTGTCTTTCAGCTTGGCAAAGAGTGACTGCACTTCTGTTCCATGCTGAGGTTGGGTCGTGCGGATAAAATAGTCGTAATCGATATCCAGGGCTTCCCAGAGATCCTTGAAGCGGCCCACCACTTGGTCTGCCAGTTCGATGGGGGTTATTCCGCGGGCGGCGGCCGATTTTTCGATCTTCTGCCCATGCTCATCCGTTCCGGTTAGAAAGAATACATCGAAACCCTGGAGCTTTTTATAGCGGGCGATGGCATCGGCGATGATGGTCGTGTAGGCATGCCCGATGTGAGGGATATCGTTGACATAGTAGATAGGAGTGGTGATGTAGAAAGTCTGCTTAGAGTTCTCGGCCACCGGACATTCCTCCTCTTATCAGGGTCATGGCTTCTGCGCGGGTGGCATTGTTGGACCGGAACACACCCCGCACGGCCGACGTTACCGTCATGGACATAGGCTTCTTAGCCCCGCGCATGGACATGCACATATGCTCAGCTTCGATGACGACCATAACTCCCAGAGGCTGAAGCTCTTCATTGATCAGGTTCGCAATATCCCGAGTGAGCCTTTCCTGGACTTGGAGTCTGTGCGTGAAAACATCCACCACCCGAGCGATCTTGCTCAGACCCACGATCCGACCGTCTTCCGGGATATAGGCGACGTGAGCTACGCCGGCAAAGGGCAGCATATGATGTTCACACATGGAGTAGAGCGGGATGTTCTTGATCAGGACCATCTCGTCGTGCTCTTCTCCTGTGATGGGCTTCATGAGGTGTCGGGGATCTTCATGAATCCCTCCCAAGATCTCCTGAAACATCTTTGCCACCCGATTTGGAGTCTGCTTGATCCCCGGCCGCTCCAGGTCTTCACCTATGCCCTTCAGCACAAGTCTTACGCCCTCCTCGATCTGTGCTGGATTCATCTTCTTTTTCGTCATCAGGAGCCATCCTCCCCAAATCCCCCATGTTTATCCGTATAAGCTTTAATGGCCATAGCGATGATGGTTTTTACCGGGATATGTTTTTTTTCAGCTATAATGCGGCAGTCGTCGTATTCAGGTTGCAGATTGACCTCCTCGTCTCCTATTAGCGCCCGCTTGATCTTGACAGGCTCACCCAAAACCTCCACTGTAACGAACTCCCGTTTGAGGATGCGTCTCTCCACCGGAAAGTAGCGTACGCCGATGGAGCTGGTTTCCCTGAAAAGAGAGTCAAGCAAGGAATCTAAGTGGGCGGCATCTGTGAGCAGGGAGAGCTTGATGGCAGGCCGGTTCTTTTTCATGGTCACTGGAGTGAAATAGATATCCAGGGCACCTTTCGACAGGGCTGTGTCCATGAATCCTGCCAGCACCTGGGGATTGGAATCGTCGATGTTCGCTTCGACCTGATAAACGCTTTTAGTGGGTCGGAAGTCCTGCTCCTTTCCATAAAACACTCGCAGTATGTTGGGGAAATCCGGAAAATCCCGCCCTCCTGCTCCCCATCCGATATCCTGGTAGCAAAGCTCTGGGAGAGACAGACAGCTTTCCGCCAGAGTTGAGATGATCGCGGCTCCAGTGGGAGTCACCAGTTCCGCCTTTGCCCAGGCCGAATATACCGGATGGTCTTTCAGCAGTTCAGCTACGGCTGGAGGAGGAACGGGCAATCTGCCATGGGCTGTCTTTACCCAGCCCTCGCCCACATTAAGAGGAGAGCTATAGAAATGCTCGATCTTGAGGATCTCGCTCAGCAGACAACAGCCGATGATGTCTATCAGGGCATCATCCGCCCCGGCTTCATGCAAGTGGACTTCTTCGAAGGCACGGCCATGGACGTGGGCCTCGGCTTCAAAAAGGCTCCTGAATACCTGCAGCGAACGATCTTTTACAGCAGAGGAAAACTTGCACCGGTCGACAAACTGGACGACATCGGCCCATTTTCGCGTCTGGGGCGTGTCCCGCTTCACCTCCACATTCACTTTTAAGGCCCGCAAGGAAGACCGCTTCACTTCGGCGATGGAGATATCGACCGGAAGCTGCAGTGTTCCCATCTTATCCAGAAACAAAGTCTGATCCACTCCGAGGTCCAGCAGGGCGCCCAATATCATATCGCCGCTGGCTCCGGCAAAGGCATCGAAATAAAGATAGTTCATCGGGGCAGACCGATTTTCCTGACCTGTTTCAGAGAGTCATTTATCTGCGGCAGGATCTCACCCGCCTTCCCTCGAAAAGAAAAATGCGCGTGGGGGGTAAGCGGGGTGGGTTCAGGATTGACCTCCACAATTTTAGCACCAGCTTCCAAGGCCGCCATCGGTAGAGAGGCTGCCGGCTGCACAATGGCTGAGGTGCCCACCACGAACATGATGTCACAGTCCGAGCTCAATTGAGTGGATTGGCGTAGGATATCCATGTCGAGAGATTCACCGAACCAGACCACATGAGGACGCAGCAGGCTGCCGCACTGGGAACACAGGGGAGGCATCTCTTCAAGGGGAACGTCATAGTTTTCAGTGAGAGTCCCTTCTTGTGTGCATCGCAGTTTCCAGATATTGCCATGGAGCTCGAGAATGTTCCTCGAACCGGCCTTGGCGTGCAATCCGTCGATGTTTTGAGTAATGAGAGAAAATGAGGGAAAGGATTCTGCCCATTCAGCCAGCACCCGATGTCCGGCATTGGGTTCCTTGGCGGCCATGAGCTGACGGCGCCAATCATACCACTCCCAGACCAGGTGAGGATTGTGTTCAAAAGCCATGGGGGTGGCTAATTCTTCGGCGCGGTAGGTTTTCCACAATCCGTCCTTGCCCCGGAATGTCGGGACGCCGGATTCAGCCGAAATGCCGGATCCTGTCGAAGCGACGACTCTATCCGCTGCTTGCAGCAGTGGCATCAGTCGCGACAGGTCAGATCGATCTTCCATCCTTATTTCCTCTGGACCCTAGCATAACCAAATTGCCCCTAAAACTCAAACGGCATTGTGAGATGGATGACCGCGTGCTGCGTTCCTTTAGAGCAGGCCCTGCAAGCTTTTGAGGTTGTCTGTCAGCCCTAGAGCCTCAAGGTGCTTCTCGATATGCCCGACATTCACAAATGAGGATTTCTGTCTCTTTGAGCCGCATGAGAGTGGGTGGTTGGGTCTTTGGTTCGGATAGATAGAAATCCTCATCATAATGGCTATTCTTGACTTGAAAGGGCAATCAGGTTATACCATTATCTTACACTTTGAGGAGGAAATATGACGGAAAAAACAAGGGAAGATCTTCCCCGTGTCGACCTGGGAATTCTGGGGGGCACGGGTCTTTATAATATCGAGGGAATAGAGGTAGAGACAGAGATTGCGATTGAAACACCCTTTGGCTCGCCATCGGATTCCTTTGTTATCGGCAATCTGGCTGGGGCCAAGATCGCCTTCCTCAGCCGCCACGGCCGCGGGCACATTCTGCTTCCGGCAGAGATCAACTACCAGGCCAACATCTATGCCTATAAGATGTTGGGGGTGGGTAAGCTCCTGTCCATCAATTCCGTGGGATCGTTGAAGGAAGAGATAAATCCCCGGGACATCGTGATTCCAGACCAATTTTTCGACAGAACCCGGCGTAAAAATTCTTTTTTTGGTAAGGGTGTGGCTGCCCACGTCAGTATTGCCGAACCCTTCTGTCATGAGCTTTCTCAGATCATTTATGATGCAGCCCAGGAGTTGGGAGTGCCTGCTCATCTGGGTGGGACCTATGTCTGTATCGAAGGCCCGGCCTTCTCGACCAAGGCCGAATCCCGGGTCTACCGTTCCTGGGGATGCCATGTGATCGGGATGACCGCTGCCACCGAAGCTAAATTGTGCCGAGAGGCGGAGATCTGTTATGCTGCCATGAATCTGGTGACGGACTACGACGTCTGGCACGAATCGGAGGAACCGGTGACAGTCGAGATCATCCTGGAGAATCTGGCCGAGAACATCGACAATGCCAAAGCCATCATCAAGCGTGTGATCCCAAAGATGGTTGGAAGTGGGAGCGCGTGTGGGTGCAGCAAGGCCTTGGCAGGGTGTATTGTCACGCAGGAGGATCTGATGCCGCAGGAGTCCAAAGAAAAACTACGCTATCTTATCGAAAAATACCTGGGACAGTAACCATGAGTTTAGTTATCGTCGGCTCTCTTGCATTTGATACGATCGAAACGCCTTTCGCCAAAAAAGAAAGGATCATCGGCGGTTCCTGTTCTTTCTCTGCTTTAGCTGCCAGCTATTTCTCCGATCCCAAGGTTGTGGCTGTGATAGGAGAAGATTTTCCGGAAGCATTTGTCGAGCTTCTCCAGAGGCGCGGCGTTGACACGCGAGGGATCAAGCGTGAAGCTGGAAAGACCTTCCATTGGGAGGGCCGCTATGGGGAAGATCCCAATCAAAGAACCACGATCAAGACGGAACTGAATGTGTTCCAGGATTTTAAGGCCCAATTGCTCCCGGATTATGCCTCCTCGGACATTCTGTTTTTGGGAAACATCGATCCTGACCTGCAGGAAGATATCCTAAAGCAGGTTCACAAACCACGCCTGATCGCGATGGATACCATCAATCTTTGGATCAACACCAAACTGGAGGCCCTGCTGCGGGTCATGCGTGAGGTCGATATCTTTTTCGCCAATGATGAGGAAGTCAGGATCATTGCGGGCGAGCTGAACCTGATCAAGGCCGGGCGGAAACTGCTGGAGAAAGGACCCTCTCTGATCGTCATCAAAAAGGGAGAACACGGGGCGCTGCTTTTGGGGAAAGATTTCCTCTTCGGCACCCTGGCTTATCCCTGTGAGAATGTGATCGATCCTACCGGCGCCGGAGACAGTTTTGCCGGGGCCTTTTTGGGCTATCTGGATAAGCTCCAGGAGTTCACACCTGCTGTTTTCCGTAAGGCCGCGGTTTACGGAAGTGTATTGGCATCCTTCACCATCGAGGATTTCAGTGTAGAGCGCCTGACGTCGCTGAAGGATGAGGACATAGATAGACGGTTTGCTGCTCTGCAGCAGTTGGTTGCTTTTTGAGGTAAAAAGGATAAATTCCCTTCATCCTGGAAACAAGGAGAACAGCATGAGTCCAATAAAAATTCCGATCGAACCTTTCAAGATCAAGTCCATTGAGACCATACGCCCTACTTCTCGGGAGGAGCGCGCCAAAATCCTCGAGGAAGCGGGATTCAATCTTTTCAATATCCCCGCCGAGAAGGTGTTCATCGATCTGTTAACGGACAGCGGTACCTCGGCCATGAGCGACCGTCAGTGGGCCGGTCTTCTGAGCGGGGACGAGTCCTACGCTGGGGCCAGAAGCTATTTCCGGTTCGATAAGGCTGTGCGCAATATCTTTGGTTTTAAACACGTCATCCCCACCCATCAAGGCAGAGCCGCAGAGAGGATCCTGTTTTCGACCAAACTCGAGCCCGGACAGCAGGTGCCCAGCAACATCCATTTCGACACCACCCGTGCCAATATAGAGGTGCGTGGTGCCGAGGCCATTGATCTTGTCCAAGACCAGGCCTACGATCCCGATGCTAAAGCCCCCTTCAAGGGCAATATGGATATAGGGAAGTTGAAAGCCTTTATCCAAAAGCGAGATAAAGAAGAGATTCCCCTGGTTATGATGACCATCACCAATAACAGCGGTGGCGGCCAGCCCGTATCCTTGGCCAACATCCGTGAGGCGAGCGCTGTCTGCCGGGAGGCCGGGATCCCCTTCTTTATCGATGCCTGCCGCTTTGCGGAAAATGCCTTTTTCATCAAACAAAGGGAAGAGGCCTATTCCCAAAAGACGGTGCTGGAGATCGCCCAAGAGATCTTCTCCTATGCCGACGGGGCCACTATGAGCGCCAAAAAGGATGCTCTGGTCAACATTGGGGGCTTTATCACTTTAAATGATGATTCCCTAGCGGAGAAGCTCCGCAACAATCTGATCGTGACCGAAGGATTTCCCACTTATGGAGGGTTGGCCGGCCGTGATCTGGAAGCCATCGCTCAAGGATTGGACGAGGTCTTGGAGGAGAGCTACCTGGAGCATCGCGTCGGCCAAGTGGCCTACCTTTGGGAGTTGATGGCGGAAGCCGGAATTCCCCTCTACGGCCCACCTGGTGGGCATGCCGTATACATTTTGGCCGATCGTTTTCTTCCCCATCTGCCTCGCGATTTGTTCCCCGGACAGGCATTGACAGTAGCGCTCTATGCGGAATCCGGAGTGCGGGCCGTGGAGATCGGTGGCGTGATGTTTGCCCAGAAGGATAAGGAGACCGGGGAAGACATCTATCCAAAATTGGAGCTCGTCCGCCTCGCTATCCCCCGCAGAGTCTATACGGGCGCCCATCTGCAGCACGTAGCTGAAGGCTTCAAAACCATCTACCAAAAAAAAGAAATGGTCCAGGGAGTTAAAATAGTCTATCAAGCCCCGCAGCTGCGGCACTTTACGGCCCGATTTGAACTTGTTTAAACTGAGCTTCGCCCGTCATTCCTAACATCACCGCAATTTCGACTCGTGAATAATCCAGGTATCAAGAACGAAACATAAAATGATTAGATCCTGTAGAACCACATCAAGGGCAACCACAGCTGATGTGCGTAGGGGATCTTTTTATGATTGATCAGCACCTCGGTGGAATCCCATTCATGCACCAGATTGAACAGCTCGAAGAGCTCCTCCACATCCTCAGGCATATAGGTTGCTGAGTGGCGTATCCACTCCCCCTCGCCCTCTTCGGTGTAGCTGGGCATGCGGCGCGCCAGGTCCACCGCTTTTCTGTATTTGGGGGTGGATTTGGACCCAAATTCCAGGGTTATTTTAAAGGCCTTCGCGGTGGTGTCAGGATGCAGGATGCTCTGGAGTTTTTCCTCCTCGGCTTCCTGTTTTCCTCGATTCTGCCAGCGGCTCATTTAGTCACCAATTTGTTGCATAAAATTAAACAATATCCTTGTTATAGAATCTCTTGACAAGCATGTCAATTAATAATCCAGCTTTCTTCCTGAAAGTCGTTTGCTTTTGATGAGATCCTGCTTCGAGATGAAAAAAGCTTCTATATTCCCATAGCTACCAGTAGTGTGGTTTTTCCACAACTCTGAGTGGAGCGATGCCTAATTGGATGACTTGACCGGGTGTTAAAAAATCTGAGGCCGTGAGCTTTATATCTTTAAAACCGAATTCTTGAATGGTAAGGACAAGATTCTTTGCATTGGAGCTTTCGGAATCGATCAGTATATCGATATTTTTGGTGAAGCGCGGTTCGGCATCCTCCAAAGGAAGCTTCTTCACCTCAGGTTAAACCGTAAGCATCCGCTGTGATGATACCAGAATTTGGGGATGCTTCCATTTAAACCTAACAGCGGTGCTGCCGGGAGATGTTCCTGAGAGGGATGTGTGGTACACGTTGACAAAAATGCAGAAAAGGAATAAAAAAGAGCTTCAGTGAAATTGAAAAAGGAGCATAAACAGTGGTAATGATCGGTTGGATCGTTATGGCGTTGGTTGCTCTGCTCTCTAAATGGATCTCAAGTCTTGTTGTAATCAACGATACTCATCCGCTTGAAGCCATGTTGGTGGGGATCATCCTTGGGGCTGCGGCCAGAAATCTGGGCTTCATCCCTAAAAAGATGGAAGCCTATCTCAAGAAATTCGAGACCCCGCTTCTCTGGGGGATCATGCTGCTGGGCGCCGGTTTTACGCTTAAAATGGCCTCGGAACTGCCCTTGAGTTTAGTGGTCATCTTTGCCTCCATGCTGGTGGGATTTTTCTTTGTGTATTTTGTGGCCCGGAAAATGGGACTTCCCGATAAATTGTGTGCTCTTTTGGCTGTGGGAACATCGATCTGCGGCGGGAGCGCTATTGCTATCACCTCTCCTTTGATCAAAGCCAAGGAAGAGGAGACCAGCTATGCGGTCAGCACCATCGTGATCGCTGCTTTTTTCCTGTTGGTGTCTTTGCCTTTCCTGGGAAATCTCCTGGGGCTCGATCAAACGGTCTTTGGCATCTGGGCAGGTACATCTGTCCACAACACGCCCCAGACCATCGGGACAGGCTATATCTTTGGTGAGGAAGCCGGCCAGGTGGCTACCATTATCAAGCTCACGCGCAACATGTTCATGATCGTGGTGGCGATCCTCGTGTCTTTCTGGTTCGGCGCCAAGAAAGCGGGAAGAGACAAACTCGGGAAAAAGGCCATCCTGAAGGCTTTCCCCTGGGTCTTATTTGGATATGTCGGCATGGCCGTCTGTGCTGTCCAAGGCTATTTTACACCTGAGGGTATCAGCTTTTTCAAAGCGGCCGGAAAATTCCTGATCTTGATGGGAATGGTGGGGATCGGCTTCGGAACCGATTTTCGGGCTATCAAAAAACTGGGCTTCAAACCGCTGCTGATTGGAATCTGGGGCGCAGCGGTCGTGACGACCGTCAGCCTAATAATGGTCAAGCTGCTTTTTTAATTTACTTCGAAGGTGAGCGAAGCCCAATAGCTTTCCCATTCATGTGTTGGCTTCTTCACCCATTCCATATAAGTTAATCGGATCACATAGGGTCCGCTTTTTTGCAAAGGAACCATGGCATTGCCGCTGGCGTCAGTTACGGTCGACCCCGCGAATTCCTCCCCCATGCCCGGATAGCTCCAGGCAAGTTCCGCCTGGGGCAAGGGTTTGCCTCTGTATAAGACTTTGACTTCCAGCTCATCTCCCTTTTTTAGTGAGTAAGGATTTGTTGCAGGAACGATCTCAATAAGCACTCCGAGAGGCCGGATGGGTGTATCGTCCAGACTGTCTCCCACCTGCACGAGTGTTTTGGCATATTTGGAATAATATTCCACCGCATCTTTGTCCAGGATGCCTTCTTTTTTCCTGAGCTCATAGATGTTGGTGATCCCGTCGCTGAGCAGATATTCATTGAATTCTTTTGCCGTCAACCGGATCTCTTTTTGCCTTAGAGCCGTGGCAATGACATATGTGCCGACCTCTTTTAAACCGATCTGGGTGGTTAGGGAATTTCCGACGGTCTTGAAATCAATCAGGTTCTTCTGCCCGGATTTTCCCACGAGCTTGAATAAACTGAGCCTATCCGGGGTGACAGCACTCAGGCTCTTTGGGAAATCCATCCCCGTATTTGCGGATAATACGAGGTTTTCGCCAGGCCGAAGGTGAAATTTGTGGGGAACGAGCCACATGTCATGTGCCAACAAGGTACAGACACTCAGGGCCATGATAAGGGCTATCAAGCTTATGGTTGTTTTTTTCATGATGCCTCCTCTTTATATTATAAGCATACAGTCTCCGTAGCTGTAGAAACGATATTGCTGTTTTACGGCTTCCCGGTAGGTCTCCATGATAAGATCATAACCGGCGAGAGCAGCTACCAGCATCAGGAGTGTGGATCGCGGCAGATGAAAGTTGGTTAGGAGTCTGTCCACTACCTTGAACTTATAACCTGGGTAGATGAACAACCGTGTGGAACCGTTCCCGGCTTTGACTCGCGCCTCTTCCACTGCGCTTTCTAAGGCACGTACCGAGGTTGTCCCCACTGCAGTGATCGAACCCCCCTCCTCTTTTGTGTGGTTGATGAGGTCAGCCGTTGCAGGAGCGATGGAGTAGCGCTCTTCCAGCATCCTATGTTCCTCGACCAAGTCTACGCGCACCGGTTGAAATGTGGCTAAACCCACATGATGCGAAACGCGGCCGATTCCTGTCCCATTTTTCTGAAGTCGCTTGAGCAGATCCGGCGTGAAATGAAGTCCGGCCGTGGGTGCGGCGATGGAGCCTTCCTCTTGAGCGAATACGGTCTGATACCGTTCGATATCGAAGGTCCTGAGATCTTTGTGCTCCAGCTTGCGTTTGATATAGGGAGGGAGAGGCGCATAGCCTCTTTTTTTTAGCTCCTCTAAGACATCGCTGTCGGGAAATCTCAAGATGCGTTGTCCTTCTTCGCCACTGTCGATGACATCTCCGCTAAATCCCGTTCCAAAGTCAATGTGGTCTCCGGGGCGAACTCGTTTTGCGGGCCGGCACAGGACTTCCCAGGTTCCTGGTTGGAGTTCCTTTAGAAAGAGAAATTCAATCTCCTTATCTGCATTTTTCCCCCAGATGCGTGCGGGAATGACCCGGGATTCGTTCAGGATCAGAATCTCTCCCTTTTGAAAAAAGTCAGGGAACGCCTGGAAATGTTCATGGGATATTGTCCCTGTCTGGCGATCCACCACCATCATCCGGGATTCACTCCGCCCCGGCAGGGGTTTTTGAGCGATCAGCTCAGGGGGAAGATCGTAATCAAAGTCAGAAACATTCATGATCAATGGTCCCATTCTTGTATTGCGGACGGTTATTTCTTTTGGGGCTTAAAAAGATCACCCTGAGGTTTTGACGAGGAATCCGCAGGGGCATAACCCAGATGTTGGTAAGCCCGGGGTGTGGCCCGGCGCCCCCGGGTTGTGCGCTCCAGGAAACCGATGCGCATCAGAAAGGGCTCATAGATGGACTCGATGGTGTCTTTTTCCTCGTCAATGGCTGCTGCGATAGTGGTGATGCCTACCGGGCCGCCGGCAAAACTTTCGATGATGGTGGTGAGCATTTTGCGGTCCACATCGTCCAGGCCCAAAGCATCGACTTCCATCATGTCCAGAGCTTGATGGGCCACTTTCACCGTGATCTTACCTTCGGCGATGACCTCCGCGTAATCACGCACACGCCGCAGCAGGCGGTTGGCAACTCGCGGCGTGCCCCGGGAACGGCTGGCGATCTGGCGGGCGCCTTCCTCATCCACGCTGACTTCCAGAAGGGAGGCAGAGCGTTGGATGATCTGCTGTAGCTCCTCCTCTCCGTAATAATCCAAACGGTGGATGATCCCAAAGCGGCTGCGCAGGGGGGCTGTGATGCGGCCGGCACGGGTAGTGGCTCCGATCAGGGTAAATCGTTTCAACTTGAGTTTATGGCTGCGGGCACTGGGTCCCTGTCCGATCATAATGTCCAGATTGTAATCCTCCATGGCGGAATAGAGGATCTCTTCCACTGAAGGGTGAAGACGGTGGATCTCATCGAGGAACAGGACTTCCTTGCTCTGCAGGTTGGTGAGGATAGCGGAAAGGTCCCCTGTCCTTTCGATGACCGGTCCGGCGGTCGGTTTGATACCCACCCCCATTTCTTTGGCGATCAGGTACGCCAGACTGGTCTTTCCCAGACCGGGCGGGCCATAGAGCAAGACGTGGTCCAGGCTTTCTTCGCGTTTTTGAGCCGCTTCAATAAAGATCTTGAGATTGGTCTTGATGTTTTCCTGTCCGATAAACTCCTTAAAATTTCTGGGTCGCAGGCTGTCTTCGAACAGGAGATCCTCTTTAGTGCGAACCGGATTCAGTACTGTTTCACTGCCTTGCTTCTTCACTCAGGTATGTCCTTATTGCCATACTGCCAAAGTCAAAATAACAAATCAAGAATTTTATGAAAAAGTGTGAGTCTCTTTTCCTATGAGGACCAATACTGAGGAACGGATTGGAACTCTCGATTGGAGAAGCCGGATTAGAGCTTAGCCAGCTGCTTGAGGGCTTCCCGGAGGAGTGTTTCGAAGCCGGCATCCAGGGAATGGACCTGGATGGTCTCATCAATGATCCTCTCGACTTCCTTACGCTTGAAACCCATATTAATGAGAGCTGAGATCAGGTCTTCGCTTTCCTGCGAGCGTCCCAGGCCCAGGAGTTTTTCTTTCTCACCAAGCTTCTCCTGGAGCTCCATGGCGATGCGCATAGCGGTTTTTTTGCCGATGCCGGGTACCATTGAGATTCGGGCGATATCCGCGCTGCGAATGGCATCCTCAAGGTCGGAGACTTCGATGCCGCTAAGGATGCTGAGGGCGAGCTTGGGACCGATCCCGGAGATGGAAATTAATTTCAAAAAGATCTCTCGCTCTTCTTCACCAAAGAAGCCATACAGATTCAGCGCACTGTCCGTGACATGGGTGTAGATCAAAAGTTCGACCTCATCTCCTATCTCACCCAGTTTGAGATAGGAGGAAAGAGGGATTGAAACCCCGTATCCTACGCCCCGGACATCCAGAACGATATGGTCCGTTTGTTTTTTGACCAGGTTGCCTCTCAGGTATGCGATCATGGGATACGTGTCCTTATTCTTCGGAAAATGCGATGTTTTGCTGGAATATGCGGGAATTCATGTGGCAGAGGGCCGTTGCCAACGCGTCCGAGGCATCGGTTTCCATTCGTTCCTCAGGGAGATTGAGCAGGATCCGGATCATATCCTGAACTTGGTGTTTATCCGCCTGTCCGTATCCGGTAACGGCCTTCTTGATCTCCAGGGCCGAATACTCAAAAAGCTGACAGTCTCTTCCTGCCACCGCCACCAAAGCTGCTCCCCGGACTTGACCCAAGATGATGGCGGTTTTGACATTCTGGGCAAAGAACAGGTTTTCGATAGCCACTTCTCCGGGATTGTAGGCTTGGATCAATTCATCGATCCGGGTTTTGATCAGATGGAGCTTCTGCGAAATTGAGATGTTTCGCTGAGGTTTTATCACTCCATGGTCAATGACCGCATAATGGTTTTGACTGTATTCGATGATGCCGTAGCCCGTGGAGTTGAGACTGGGGTCGATTCCAAGAACTCTCATTTATTCAGAGAATTTAGCGATCTCTTCCTCATCGATGTCGAAATTCGCCCAGACATTTTGGGCGTCATCGTGGTCTTCGAGAGCTTCCATAAGCCTCAGGCACTTTTCTGCCTGTTTCCCCACAAGCTTCACATAATTTTGGGGAATCATGCTCAGGTCGGAAGCCGCAGTCTTGATATTATTCTCTTTCAAGATCTTGTCAACATTTTCATAATCTTCAGGCGCGGTGAGGATCTCGAAGTTGCTGCCGTCGTCTCGCAGGTCTTCCGCCCCGGCTTCCAGGATCAGATCCATCAACTCTTCTTCGGAAGCACTGGATTTCTCCACCACGATGTATCCTTTTCGTTGGAAGATCCAGCCTACACTCCCGCTCTCCCCCAAGTTGCCGCCGTTTTTTGAGAAGATGTGGCGGATCTCAGAGACGGTGCGGTTTTTGTTGTCGGTTACTACTTCGATAAAGATAGCCACTCCTCCGGGGCCGTAGCCTTCATAGGTCATCTCTTCGTAGTTGACCCCTTCCAGTTGGCCTGTCCCCTTCAAGATCGCCCGCTTGATGTTGTCCGCCGGCATGTTGGCGGCCTTAGAGTCAGCGATCGCTTTTCTCAGCCGAGGATTGGCGTCGGGATCTCCTCCCCCCATTCGTGCCGTGACAGCCAGTTCTTTGATGAGTCGGGTAAAGGCCTTTCCCCTTTTGGCGTCTGTAGCGGCTTTCTTATGTTTGATCGAAGCCCATTTTGAGTGCCCTGACATGGTGACTCCTTTTTATCGAGTTAAAAAAATTCTAACACAAATATCGCTGGAATTAAAGGTAAGTAAACGCCACAATATGTCCCCATGCTGTAACTTCGCATCAGACTTCATGGTGGAAGCCTTCCAAAAATTGTGCTGGATGCATAGATTGTTATGTCTGTTGCCCGATCTCCCGTTTTTTAATAAGATAGGTGATACTCAAGATATTGTAGGGATTAAAAAACAGGGAAATACTATGGATTTAGAAGCTCAGAAGGAGCAAGCAGGGCTGTATAGGCGGGGACTGCTGCTTGAATATTTTACCGTAGGTTATAA